>JBOFGC010000413.1:0-2378 GCA_051648945.1 Bacilli bacterium | reverse complement strand
CTTCATGATTACTGTTATGAATTAATTATTGAAGCGTATTTAGTTGGTGCGAAGTATAGTCGGTTTGGCTATATGGGGGAGTCGGTGCAGGATGTGAATGTCCGTTCATTAGAGGAAGAATTGCAACTGGTAAATACGTTATATCAATTTTTTTATTTTAGCGGTGCGGTTGAAGTGAGTGATAATGATTGCAAAAGAATGTATCAAAATTGTAAAAAAATTATTCATCATTGGTGGGTAAATGGTTTTGAAAAAGGCAAGCGTCGTTATATGTTAAGGTTGAGTTAGATGAAAAAGAATAACTATTATTTTTTGCGAAGTATAGTCATTTTACTGTGTTGGGTGATGTTCTCTCATCGAGTGGAGGCTGAAGGGTGGCAGTTGCCTCTAACAGAAAAAGTCATTGTCATCGATCCAGGTCATGGCGGTATAGATGGTGGGGCAACACGAGGGAATGTTATGGAAAAGGATGTTACGCTAATTATTTCAAAGATGCTACGTGATTATTTACAACCTCTAGGTGCTACCGTTGTGTTAACGAGAGAGGGAGACTACGATTTAGCTGAGAAAAATGAGAAAATACGGGTGCGAAGAAGAAAAGCATTAGATCTTTCTCGACGAGTGCAACTAGTGAATGACTGTCAGCCGGATTTGTTTATTAGCATTCATTTAAATGCGATTCCTCACACGGCTACGCGGGGGGCACAAACTTTTTACTTTGATTCGTTTAAAGAGAATCGACAATTAGCAAAAGCTGTACAAGAAGAGTTAATTGATGGATTAAAGAATACGACCCGCCAAGCGAGACCGATTTATCATGTGTATTTACTAAAGCATATAAAAGTACCGGCTGCATTAGTAGAAGTTGGGTTTGTATCGAATGCGAATGAGAGGGCTTTATTAAGTCAAGAGTTGTATCAACGAAAAATTGCTACAGCAATTTATAATGGAATATTAAATTATTACAGCGACTGACGTGAAGAGTAAGTCCTTATAGTCGCGGAGGTAAAATATAAGTTGCAAAAATTCTTAGTAATTTTGCAGCTTTTTTGTTGTGTGCTAAATATTGCTAAGTGAAGGCAAGCTCGTGATATACTACTAATTGAGGAACTAAAAGGGGGTATGGAGATGAATTTACAAGAAATTCAATCGCTGTTAGAAGAAGTGGTGGATCCTTTTGTACATAAGTCGTTAAAGGAAACGCAAGGCGTTAAAGAAGTATCTGTTAATGAGGAAAAAGCGCATATAAGTGTAAAGGTTGCTACATATAGAACAGGAACTGCTGAGCAATTGCAATTGCAGTCTACTATTGTGAAAGTGTTAAAAGATTACGGTGCTAAGACTGTAGGATTGCGGTTTGTTGAGTTTGCTCAGGAAGAGAAGCCTGTATTAGAAGAGCCACTGTTAGAAGATGGTAATTTATTGAATCCGGATGTGAAAACAACCTTTTTAGCCATTGCTAGTGGAAAGGGTGGCGTTGGGAAGTCGACGGTTTCGGCCAATGTTGCTGTAGCATTAGCAAGATTAGGAAAACGAGTTGGAATTGTAGATGCGGATATCTATGGTTTCAGCATTCCAGATATGATGGGAATTACGAAACGACCTGTCGTGCGAGGGGAGAAAATCATTCCGGTTGAACGATTCGGCGTGAAAGTAATTTCTATGGGATTCTTTGTAGAAGATAATACTCCTGTCATTTGGCGCGGTCCGATGTTAGGGAAAATGTTAAACCATTTCTTCACTGAAGTTGAATGGGGAAAACTAGATTATTTAATTCTTGATTTACCACCGGGAACGGGGGATGTTGCGTTAGATGTACACGCTATGTTGCCGAGTTGTCAAGAAATCATCGTCACAACACCACATCCGACAGCGGCATTTGTTGCAGCGAGGGCAGGTGCTATGGCGTTGAAGACGGACCACAGCATTGTTGGGGTAATTGAAAATATGTCTTACTTTGAAAGTAAAGTAACGGGTGAGAAAGAGTTTGTGTTTGGTCAAGGTGGCGGAGAAAAATTAGTAGATGAGTTACAGACGACTCTTTTAGGAAAAATTCCGCTAGAGCAACCATACATGAACGATGAAGATTTTGCGCCATCGATTTATAGTGAAGATCATCCGACAGGGGTGTTATATAAAGAAATTGTTGAGAAGGTAGTGCGTAAATTAGAGAAGTAGGAGGTGGAAGGATGAAATCGCGTAGTTGGGTACGGTTGTTTTTAACAACGCTGCTACTTGGCGGTGTAAGTACGTTGTTTTTTGGTTTAATTGTCAAATGGAGCGAACTTTCCATTCACATTTCAAGTAAAAATATGAGTGAAATTTTTGCGCTTAGCGTGTGGTTGCTTGGGACTGGATTTACGTTTAGTGTAGTGAGT
>JBOFGC010000412.1:0-11899 GCA_051648945.1 Bacilli bacterium | reverse complement strand
AAGATAAATCGAACGGAAAAGAAATGGTAAGCGCGGCTCTACTTACGTATCCACCGCTCATGGCTGCTGATATTCTTCTGTATAACGCAGAAATCGTCCCTGTAGGAGATGATCAGAAACAACATTTAGAGCTTACTCGTGACCTAGCAGAGCGTTTTAACAAACGCTATCGCGAAGTGTTTACTGTTCCAGACATCAGTATCCCTAAAGTGGGCGCACGCGTAATGAGTCTGCAAGACCCAACGAAGAAGATGAGCAAATCCGATCCAAATACGAAATCTTGTCTTTATGTGCTTGATTCACCAAAAACGATTGAGAAGAAGATTAAAAGTGCTGTTACAGACTCTGAAGGTATTGTTTCTTATGATCCTGAAAATAAACCGGGTATTTCGAATTTACTTGGGATTTTATCCGCGTGTACAGGGAAAGATATTCCAACGCTTGTTGAGGAATATAAAGATGCAAACTATGGAACGTTTAAACAAGCTGTTGCTGATGTTGTTGTTGCTGAGTTAACACCGATTCAAGAGCGTTATGCGCAGCTGTTAACTTCTTCTGAGCTTGATGATGTGTTAGATGAAGGTGCGGAACGTGCTACGAAAGTTGCTAGAAAAACGCTTGATAAGGTGTATCGTGCAATGGGTGTTGGACGTAAACGTAGATAATAGGGAAAAGCCTCAAGATGAATTTTTCATGCTTGAGGCTTTTTCTGTGAAAACAATTGTGAATCGCGTATCTTTGTGTAGAGCTGGGGTACTGCGCCAGGCAACTCCGCGTCCTGTGGGGCGGCCGTGTGCCTCCTCGGCGAAAAACCGCGCCTGTGGGGTCACACGCTTCCGCCTGATTCCACGGGAGTCTCCGTTGCCTGTCTTCGTACCCTTCAACATAGTGTTGATGGTCGCGTTAAAACTTTTCATCCATGGGTTGTGAAAAAGGGCTAGGCTCGCGTTCGTTGAACTGCTCTATATAAATCATTTTGCGCTCGCGTATTTTTGTGATGTGCTGTTGATTTTTCTAGCGTTTGAATGGGACTTTTTTTACGAATGGTGTGCCATCTGCATTTGTTGTTGTGACGATGATTCCTTTGTCTAAATCGGCAGTGTGAGGCACAATATCCCAACCGTATTCTTTTTCCGTTTTCAACCATTTGTCTTTTTTCTTATCATAATATTGAAACGTACATTCATAAGGAATGGATTTCTCAATGGGATTGAAATCATCATACGTATTCATTTTTTCTTTTTCCGCTTCATTTACAAAACGGTCAATGATCTCAATCATGTAATCTTGCGTATAATAACCATCTTTGCTAAATTTCACTTCAAATTTGGGAGAATAGGCAAAGTAGCCTTGGTCAATTTTTTTGGGGTCGATGATTTCGATTTTGTTTGATGATTTCTTCATTACCCAATAATAGAGTTGCTCTTTTTGCCATTCTTTTTTGATTTTAATTTCTCCACGAAATCCAAATTCTGTTTCTTCAAGGGGAATCTCCATATATATTTCTTTGTCTTCTTTCCCTATATATAAAACAACTTCATCTTGTTCGCGATATACATAAGGTGAAATAATGAATTCAAGTCCTACTACGCTTTTTGCTTGTATAACAGGAAACATATTTATGTATGACAGAAAATAATTCATTTTATTATCTCGGGGGACGTTGTCGATTGTCTGATAAGTCAAATCTCTCATCAAACGATTTTGACTTTCTTCGGCACTTTGAAACTTATTGAGGATTTTTGGTAAATTCACAACAAGGCCAATGAGCACACACCATAGAACAACGTGGAAAAAGCGATACAATTTTCTTTGTGTTTTTTCGTTCATCGTTTCATCACCTCAATTCACAAACATTGTTTGTTTCGAAATTTTACCGTTATACGTTTTATATTGAACTTCTATTTTTTCTGGCTCACGGCCGTAAAAAATAATTTTCCCATCTTCTATTTCGAGTTTTTTTGTTTCTCCACCTGTTTTATCGTAAAGAACAACATTTTTATTTACATAAGGAATATCTGCCGAAAGAGATAGTTCATTATTGGCGTCTCTGTTAATATAAAATTCTGGTTGTGCTGAGAAGTTCATAGCTGGGATTGTTCCGATGTCACTGGTCCAAGTTGTTCCATCTGAAAACGTTGTTTTTACGAAAAACATTACTTTGTCTGTTATGTTTTGTATTTCAATTGTACCTTCATATGCATTATCTTTTAATATTAGTTCACCCTTAGCCCATTGCGATGGCGCATACTTCGCATTCGAAAAATCGATTGCGGCCTCTTCGCTTTTTACTGGTGAAGCATACACAATCATTTCTTCTTTTGCTTTTGTATCCAAAATAGTCATCGTCATTTTCAATTTCACTACATTATTTTTCTCTTCCAAAAATTGAAAATTCACTTCTTGGCCGTATAAGATTTCTGGATATTCAACATGTTCTTCTACTAATTGTTTCGTTACATAATCATGTAAAATTCCTTGTACATCCACATTGATTCCTATACTACGACCCGCCTGTTTTTCTAACGTATACCAAACACCCGAAACGATACAAATCATTAGTAATAAACTAATCCACTGCAAAAACGATGGTTTTTTCATTTCAACACTCCTCTCCTATACTTATTTTATCATAATTTTCTGTTAATTAAAGGAAAAAAAGCGTAATTCTCCCGAGAGAATTACGCTAATTTACTTTTTGATCTTGTTCAATTTCCCATAACTTTTCTAAATAACTTTCGCGCTTTACAAGCTTTTCTGTAAACGTAATATGACGCGACGTCCAGCCGTCACACAACTCTGTTTCGAACATTGACCATAATTGCTCAAAATCTTGATTGCGCGCTTCATTATAGCGAATCGGGCTCCATTCTGTGAACCAATAACGTAGCTGGGCGACATTGTTTTCTAATTTTATTTTTTCTAAAGCCATGTACATTAACAGTTTAAGTTGACGTTCTTTTCGTGTAAGGCCATACATCGTCATGGGCGATGGGCTTAAACAATGGTGCTCTTTTTGACAATGCAACTGCGCGTCCTCATGAAATTCCATACACCCCATCTTTTCCACTAATTCATACACCATCTGTTCTTGGCGTGGGATAAGACGTGATTTCCGGACAGGTATGTTATAGCCAATTGTATCGACTGCTAAAATACCAACGCCATCAGTAAGAACTACACAATATTCCAACTGTATACGTTCATGGTTTTTTCTCATAAACGCTTTTTCTTTTATTCTTTCTAACAGTTGTTTTGGTAATTCACACATGTCGTTTTCAATAAACCAAAATCTTTTTTTGCTCACTTTAATAACCGGAACAGAATCTAAAAGTTCGAGTCTGTCTTCTTTTCTCCATTCATAAAACGGACAGATATTGTAGCCATTTTCTTCACCTTCAAACCAATTTACCCATACATCGTGTAAAGATTGCATCATTCATCCCTCTTTTCACCCTTATCGTACAAGTAAGTATTGACAAAATGTAGTTCACTTAAACGATGAATTCCATATTTTCTAGATGATTTATCGTATGCACCCAGAGCATAAATGTGCCCAATGTACAACAACTTTTTCTGAATTAAAGTGAAATAGTTTTACAATTGTTATTTCGTGCTGCTTTGTCAATTGACTTACGATACGATGCGCTATATACATACCATCCTTACGATTTATTTCCATAAATCGCTGTTTATATTCACGCGGAAATTGTTTTAACTTGTACAATATTTTACTATGGTCCGCATTTTGTGTTAAATCTATCTCATCATTACTATGAACATAGCGAACACATTTCATCACAATTGCTTCATCAATAACATCTAATGCATCTTTTTGACTCTGTATGCATCGAATACCCCGTAATATCGCATATAGACAGGCAATATATAATTGATCACACTTCTCAACCATATGTGTAAAAATGAATATTTTCTTATCCTCTACGTAATAATTCGTTTCCTCTTTTACTCCAATACATAGAACCACTTGATATTTTTTTGCATCAATTCTCATCATATTCAAAGCAATTAATAGATTTTGTTTGAGGTCGTGTACTTGTCGTATTGATAAGGAAACGACCAAAGGAACAGTTCGCTTAGTATAGTATTTTTTTATATTTCTATACAGTTTCGCTGCATCCAAGTCTATAGTTTTCTTTAATGCAGTGATACTTCGATATACATTTGCATCAACATAGTCGTTCAGAAAGAGTACGTGTAGATTCATTATCGAATTTTCCTTTTTGTTATTAACCTATTGACAAACTAAGTTAACTATGCCAAAAACCTCATTTCACGAGTAAAATGAAATGAGGTTTTTGTTACGTATTCTTTGATTTTACCCGTATCGCTTTACGTTTTGTTGCATATAAATGAACACCAAACACAACAAATCCACTGATAAGTAAAAACATATAATAGCTAACTCCGCGACTAACAAGCATAGCTGATGTAATCAGTCCCGCTGAAAATAACGTTTTAAACAACAAAACAAAACCACCTTCCGACGCACCTACGGCTCCTGGTATCGGAATGAGCGACACAGCAACATAAAGCATGGATTGAAGGCCGATTATACTAAACATCGAATATTCATCTAAACCGAAACCACGGTATACCCAATACGTCACACTATACATTGCCGTCTTTTGTAAAAATGTAAAGAAAAACACATACGCAATAGCACCGGTATTTTTGCGAATCAAATGTGCCCCTTCTTTATACTCTTCTATTAATGTATCGACTTTACGTTCAGCATTTTCTTTATTCTTAATAATCGACACCTTACTGAGCAACTGAATCATTCGGTATAAAAATCGTTTTACGACTTTATCTGAGAAAATAATCCATAAAATAAAAAACGCGGTGACCACATTGACAAATAAACCAAACCAGAAAAAATACCATACACCTTGCATTTTTTCCATTATTAATGCGTAATCAAATAACAATGCGACAACACAATAGAGCAACGTCACAATTTGATAAATAAGAATAACGACGAGTAGATTTAACGATGAATAGGATAAGTTTATATTATCTTTTTTCATGTAATACATTTGCATAGGTTGTCCGCCCGATGCTGACGGTGTAATGGAACAATAAAAAAAACCGATAAATGCATATTTCAAATTTCGAAGGAAACTAACTTTTTCTCCACATGCGGCAAATACGATTTTATAATTAATTGCTTCAAATCCAATAAAGAGTAATACTGAGAAAATAGAGATTCCCACATACATTGGGTTCATACTTAAAATTGTAGCCCACAGTTCAAATATATTTTGATCTTTTAAAAATAGATAAAAGGTTAACGCGATAACAACAATTAAAAAAATTCCACTCCATAAAAAAGAGTGTTTCTTTTCTTCTGTTTCAACAACCTTTAATGTTTCTTCATTCAAAGAAACACATTCAAGTTGCTTCTCCACTAGTTTAGGTAATGTTTCATCTAAGGCTTCTGTCATTTGCATCGTGATTGAACCTTCTGACCTTCCATCATGTAAGCAAATAATGTCGCCACTACTAATGTTTTCTTTCATTTTTTGCATCATCTTATGTTTTGTCGCACGATGGGTCCAATCACCAACCATCATGCTCCACATGATGAGTGTAATATCGTACTTTCGCAGCAACCATAATGTCGTCAAATTCACATGCCCCCATGGTGGACGGTAATAGTGAATCGGCCAATTATTTCGTTGAAAAATAGCCATCGATTTTTCAAAATCCTGCTTCGTTTGTTTTAGCGTTTGAAAAAGGGCATTATCATGCGCATAACTATGCATACCTAAACTGTGACCTTCATCAATAATTCGTTGTACAATAAAGGGATATTTTTCAGCTTGCGTTGCAATGACGAAAAACGTCCCTTTCACATTATGTTTATTCAAGACATCCAATATATTTTCTGTATATACAGGTCGCACGCCATCATCAAAAGTAAATGCAACCTGATTTTTCCCAGAAAGTTTATACAACGAATAACCATGAAACAACCGAACATACACAGTAGGAATGATGCTGTATACTACGAATATCAATGTCAAAATGCCTATTATTCCTACAATCCAAAAGCCCATCAAGCCACCCCAATTATATTTAACGTTGAAACAATATTACGTATAATATTAATATCGATTTCACTTTTTATTCCTTTCATTCTAACTTTCATTGTAGCTAGTTTTTCTTCGTCATTCAAGATAGTTAACGCACGACACGCTGCATCATCTTTTTTATCCCATAAAACCTCGCCAATACCTCGTTTCTCAATAAATTCAGCATTATAGCGTTCTTGTTCAAGAAACGGTGAAAACACGACAAGAGGTACCTCTTTATGAATAATCTCAAATAGCGTAATGCCACCCGCTTTCGAAACAATTAAATCGGCATTTTGCATATATTCATCGACTTTGTCTGTGAATCCTAGTACTTCGATGTTAGGATATTTCGCTTTTAAGCGATCATATTCTTTTTTATTTTTCCCTGTGATTACAGTTACACATACATCTCTTTGTTCATTTAACGTGTCATAAAAGTGATTTGTCACTGGAATTAATCCAAGACCTCCCCCCATGACAAGCAGTTGTTTCCGTTCTTTTACCGGTAGAATCAACGCAGTTTTGAACTTTTCTTTTACTGGAATGCCACAAATTTGAATACAACCTTCCGTTATTCCTGTTTCAACAAGTTGCGTCTTTACTTCTTCGGTTGCGACAAGATACATATCGGTTTTATTTTTAATCCATTCTGTATTTGTACTAATGTCTGTCATACACGTAACTAAGGGCAGTCGACTTCCCGTAATTTGTTTGTATTTACTCACCATTGCTGAGCTTAAGGGAAGTGTCGAAATTGCAACATCTGGTTTTGTCAGTTGAATTAATTGCTTCATTTTTTCTAATGTCCACTTCGGAATAAAACGATCATCATCAAATTTCGTTGATGTTTTATACAAAAAATTATATACAACACTTGCTTTTTGTACCATCAAATTATAACTTGAATAGACCATCTTACTTGCCTGCGGAACGAGGTAATCAAGGATGTCAATAACATAGATTGTGGCATACGGATATTCTTTGTGAATGTGCTCTTTGATTGATTGCGCAACGGAGTAGTGACCCATGCCAAACTTACCAGTCAATACCAAAACATTCAAAACAATTCCTCCCATCCTCTTACAAATACTCCCTTTCTATTGTAAAGGGAAATTTCAAAAACGTCCTAAGATTAACAAAACATTAATCTATTTTTTACAGTCATATACATTCCGCTTCAGTATGAACAAAGAAAGGCACAACTCATACCCTCGAGTCGCGCCTTTCTTTGTTACATCACAATACTATTCATATTTTTTAAATGCTAAACAAGCATTATGTCCACCAAAACCAAAATTATTTGATAAGGCTACTGAAATATCCGCTTTACGCGCAACATTCGGTACGTAATCCAAGTCCATATCTTCATCTGCACTCTCAAAATGAATCGTTGGAGGTGCAACATTATGTTTAATCGCAAGCACTGTAAAAATAGCTTCTACCGCGCCAGCAGCTCCAAAAAGATGACCAATCATCGACTTTGTTGAACTAACGAGGACATTTTGTGCATGTTCACCAAACACAGCTTTAATTGCTTGTGTTTCACTACGATCATTCATCGGTGTACTCGTTCCATGCGCGTTTATGTATCGCACATCACTTGGTTCAAGACTCGCATCTTTTAGTGCGGCTTTCATTGCACGTTGTGCGCCTTCTCCACCTTCTGGAGGTGCTGTAATATGATGTGCGTCTGATGTTGCGCCATAACCAACAATCTCCGCGTAGATATGTGCCCCACGTGCAAGGGCATGCTCTAATTCTTCAAGAATAACAACGCCTGATCCTTCGCCCATTACAAAACCATTTCGTTTGCTATCAAAGGGACGACAAGCTGTTTCAGGGTCATCACTCAATGTAACTGCGCGTGCTGCTGCAAAACCTGCAACAGACAACGGAATAAGTGCAGCTTCTGTACCACCCGTAATCATTGCTAGTGCATCGCCACGTTCAATTGCACGAAAGCTATCACCAATTGCATTTGCGCCTGATGCACAAGCCGTTACTGTGCACGAGTTAATTCCTTTGGCACCAAGTTGAATACTCACTTGTCCACTCGCCATATCACCAATCAACATCGGTACAAAAAATGGACTCACTCTGTTATATCCTTTTGCAATAACGGTTTCCATCGTATCATGAAACGTTTCCATGCCGCCAATACCCGAACCAATAAGAACACCGATTTCTTCGCTGTTTTCATCTGTAATCTTAAGTCCACTATCTTCAAGCGCCATGCTTGCAGCACCGATTGCAAACTGTACGGTTCTGTCCATTCGTCGTAATTCTTTTTTCTCAATCCAACGTTCACCATTCCAGTCACGAATTTTTCCGACGACTTTTACGGAGAGTCCATATTGCTCCATCTCTTCAAACTTCGTAATCCCATTTTTTCCGTTTACAACGTTGTTCCACGTTGTTTCCACATCCGTTCCAAGTGGGGTAACACATCCTACGCCTGTAATTACTACACGTCTTTTCATCCTTTTACCTCCTTATGCTTCATAGCGACGAAACACAAGTGCTGCGTTGTGACCGCCAAATCCAAAACTATTCGATAATACTGCATTTACCTCTTGTTTACGAGCTACATTTGGTACATAGTCTAAATCGATATTTTCTTCGACATTATGATAGTTAATTGTTGGCGGGATAATCCCTGTTTGAATTGCTTTTGCTGCAAAAATAGCTTCTACCCCACCTGCCGCGCCAAGTAAGTGACCCGTCATTGATTTTGTTGAACTAATTGCAACACTTCGCGCAGCATCACCAAATACCGTTTTAATTGCTTCTGTTTCATAACGGTCGTTCAGCTGCGTACTCGTACCATGCGCATTAATATACGAAATATCACCTGGTGTTAAATTAGCACGCTCAATCGCTCGTTTCATCGCACGTGCGCCACCTTCACCACCTGGTGCAGGCGCTGTTATATGATTCGCATCCCCTGTCGCTGCATAACCAACAACTTCTGCATAGATACGCGCACCACGTGCAATCGCATGATCTAGTTCTTCTAGAATTAGTATTCCTGCACCTTCACCCATAACGAAGCCATCACGCTCTTTATCAAACGGACGACAAGCTTCTTTTGGGTCTGGATTAAATGTTAATGCACGCAGTGAACAAAATCCTGCGATGCCAATTGGTGTGAGTGGTGCTTCAGAACCACCTGCAATCATTGCTAGTGCATCGCCACGTTGAATGGCACGATATGCATCACCAATTGAATGCGAACCTGATGCACATGCTGTCATCGTACATGAGTTAATTCCTTTTGCACCCGCCATAATACTTACTTGTCCACTCGCCATATCCGCAATCAACATCGGAATAAAATACGGTGTAATACGGTTATAGCCTTTTGATTGCACTGTATCAATTGCATATTGATATGTTTCAATGCCACCAATTCCAGAACCAATCCATACGCCAACTTCTTCCGCATTTTCTGCTGTAATTTCAAGGCCGGAATCGTTTAGTGCCATTTTTGAAGCTGCGACCGCTAATTGAACGAAGCGATCCATTTTTCGCACTTCTTTTCTTTCGATCCACTGTTCTGGGTTCCAATCTTTAATCTCTGCTCCTACGCGTACAGGTAGCCCCACTTCTTCCATACTATATCTTTTAATCGTATCAATTCCGCTTATACCATTTATCGCACTATTCCACGTTGTTTCTAAGTCATTTCCGATAGGCGTAACACAGCCCATCCCCGTAATTACTACTCTGCGATTACTCATTTATCTCTCTTCCTTTCGTAATTGATCAAAGCGAACTAAAACCGCTCCCCATGTAAATCCGCCACCAAACGCACAAAAAATTGTATAGTCGTCTTTTTGAATTTTCCCATTAAACCATTCATCATAAAGAGCAATAGGAATGGAGGCCGCTGACGTATTTCCATATTTATCAACATTAATACTCATACGATTCTCTGGCAATTGCAGACGTTCACGTATACTTTCAATTATACGGATATTCGCTTGGTGTGGAATGACTAATTTCAACGCTTCTTGGTTAATTTTCGCATCTTCTAATACACGTAAGCAGCTTTCACCCATTTGACGAACAGCAAACTTAAACACTTCGCGTCCATTCATTTCGATATGTTCTTTGTGTATTAAATGATCTCCTCCATTACCATCTGCACCTAAATCATAAGAAAGGATGCCATAGCCTTCTTTAACTTCACTAAGAACAACTGCACCTGCGCCATCTCCAAAAAGAACTGCAGTATTTCGGTCTGTCCAATCTACAATTTTAGAAAGTTTTTCTGCTCCTACTACGATGATATTTTTATACATTTTCGCTTCAATAAGCGCTTTTGCTTGAACGAGAGCGTACACAAAACCAGAACATGCTGCCCCTATGTCCATACATGCCGCACGTTGTGCACCTAATTCTTTTGCAACTAAACAACTTACACTTGGAAAAGAATAATCTGGTGTAATTGTAGCTACTAAAATCATATCGATATCTGACGCTTCAAGTCCTGCATTGTTAAGTGCTTGTTTAGCAGCACGCGTTGCCATATACGCTGTATTCATATCTTCGGGTGCGATATGACGCTCACATATACCTGTGCGCGTTCTAATCCACTCATCATTTGTATCCAATCGTTGCTCTAAGTCTGCATTTGTTACGACATTCTCAGGCACGTATTTGCCAATTCCAATAATACCAGCATTCATCCGGTATCCTCCTTTGAGTTGCATCAGTTATTAGTACTTGGTACTAATTTTATATAAAAAAAAAGCTATTGTCTAGCTTTCTTATTAATTTTCAAATTTTCAACTACTCATCGGCTACTTGTTGTAGATGTTTACTTAGATTCTCAAAGAAATTTCCACTTACATCTGTATAGATTGTCACATCTTCTTTATTTGTTTCAATGCGTTGTACACCAAATTTCCCTTGCATGATTTTTTTTTCAAAATACTGTGGTTCCTGAATTAAATCGAGTGCATAGAGCGCAAGTTGTTTTGCATGTACACTTTGAAAACTTAGTGCGGTCAAAGTATCAAAAGTATGGGTAAGCATCTCATGATAATGACTATTTGTTTCATTCATATATACGCCGAAGCAATCATGGTAATAAATAGTGTTTTCCGTCATATCCGTTCTTTTTTTGATTTTTTCGATTTTCAGTGTGTAATTTGAAGTAATTTTCAGTGTACCTTCTAGCTCTTCGTCTGTTATCACACATACATCCGCTGTAACGGTTGTGGTCTCACTTAATTCTATAAAATTATAATTTGCATTTCTGGAAAAATAGTCATTGATTGCATCACAGTATACTTTCGCTTTCTTATCTTTACAATCAAACACATCTACACGCTCTCCTATTTTTAACAATTCATTGACAACAGCAAATCCCATTGCGCTGAAAAGACCGACTACGACTGTATTCTTCATAATGTTCACCACCTTTTTTGAATTTTCAGTGAATATTTCTTATGTAAAACTTTTATTTTGTGATACACTAGTAAAGAAAATGTTGTATAGGAGTGTTTGACATGCGTTATGTGTTTACAATTTTTTGGTCATTTTTATTATGCCAAGTGTTGGCATACATTGCAGGTAGTATGTTAGGTGCGGGCTTCGACTTACGTCTAAATACAATTTTGTCATTCTTCTTTGCGGTAATCGTCTTTTTTGTTGGCGAGTTCAGCATTGATGATTCAGAGGCAAAACCACACGCACACTAAGGTTTACACAAAAGGGGCTTTTGAGGCCTCTTTTTTTTTATATTTTTTCTTGTTTGCGGACACTTTGCGGGTTAGTTATTTCTATGAAAA
>JBOFGC010000411.1:0-3904 GCA_051648945.1 Bacilli bacterium | reverse complement strand
CGCGGTCCGACTTTTCATCCATGGGTTGTGAAAAGGGCTCGCTCGTGGTCATTGTTATGTTCTATAGTGCTAAACGTTGCACATCACGTGCGATCATTACTTCTTCATCTGTCGGGATAACTAATACTTTTACAGGTGACTGCGGCACACTAATAAAGCGCTCTTCGCCACGAATTGCATTGAGTTCTTTGTCCCAATAAATGCCCATAAATTCCATTCCACTTAGTACTTTGCTGCGAATCGTACTTGAGTTCTCGCCAATTCCAGCAGTAAAAATAATCGCATCTACGCCTTCCATTTGCGCGGCATATGAACCGATATACTCATGAATACGCGAAGCAAAGATGTTCAGTGCTAATTCTGAACGTGCATCTCCATCTGTTGCTGCCGCTTCTAAATCACGTAAATCACTGCTACTCCCAGAAAGTCCTAACATACCGCTCTTTTTGTTTAAAATATCAAGAACTTCATCTACATCTTTCCCTGTTTTATTCATCAAATAAGGGATAAGTGCTGGGTCAACGTTACCAGAACGCGTACCCATTGTCACACCAGCAAGCGGGGTAAAGCCCATTGATGTATCAATCGACTCGCCGCCTTTAATAGCAGCAATTGATGCACCGTTTCCTAAGTGACAAGAAATAATTCGTAACGTTTCAATTGGACGCCCTAACATTTCTGCTGCACGTTGACTTACATATTTATGGCTCGTTCCATGGAAACCGTATTTACGAATGCCAAACTTTTCATAATACTCATATGGCAAACTATAAAGATATGCTTTTTCCGGCATCGTTTGATGGAAAGCAGTATCAAAAACAGCAACCGCTGGAACATTCGGTAACACTTCTTGGAACGAAGTAATACCTACGATGTTCGCTGGATTGTGTAGCGGCGCTAAATCGGATAATGCTTCAATGTCTTCCAGTACTTTTGGTGTAATGACAGCTGAATCACTGAATAATTCTCCACCATGAACAACACGATGACCGACACCAGCAATTTCATCAAGCGACTGAATAATCCCTGTTGCCGTCAATTTTTCCAACAACATTGAAACTGCCACACGATGGTCTGGAATATCCGTAATCTCCGTTTGTTTTTCCCCATCTACTGAAATCGTAAAAATACTATCATTCATACCAATGCGTTCTACGATTCCTTTTGTAATAACATCCTCGGATGGCATTGAAAAAAGTTGGAATTTCAAAGACGAACTACCTGCGTTAATCGCGATAACTTTAGACATATGTATGCTCCTTTATTATTAAGATAAAATTTATTGTGATTTATGTAACATAATTAAATAGCATTCGCTGTTTTCTGACATCACATCATTCTTATAATACACCTTAAAAATTGATTGTTACAATGATTTTTTACAGAATATTATTACTAAATTATGAAAGCGTTTTATTTTTGTTGAAAAATGTTTTCGATTTATTATAGAGATGTGGGGTTTCTACAAAACAATCTTCAATTCCTTACACATTACACCTCTTTTTTGCGTATCGGAAACATGAGACGACGGAAATTCTCGGAAAAAGATAAAAAAAGCATGCCACTAGGACATACTTTTTTCAACTCAACGTAAACGACGTGCAAACCACTCATTCATTTGTTGCATTACGTTTTCAACAGCTTTCATTTTTTGGAATGAAGGAAAGTCAACAAGCATTGGCTCTTTCGGTGGTACAACACCATCCCCTTTTTTACGGAGAATTAAAATCCCTTTCGCGTGTTGCGCATTTGAGAACATTGAGGTCGGCAAACCAATAAATCCTTCTACAACACACTGCTCATACAAATAACTACGCAACTTACTATAATCATCACCTAAAAACACTTGTTGTGGAACGATAAAGAATAAGTAGCCGCCTTCTTTTGTATGCGCAATGCTATGTTCCATAATTAGTTCATGCGAGTAACTCATATTCTCTGTTCCTCGGCACAAGTTATAATGTTGCGCGATATCATTGTTCGGATAATACCCTACAGGAACATCCGCCACAACACAATCCACTTGAGGAATGGCATCATTTTTTAAAACATCCCCACGATAAAGGTTCATTGTCATCTCTAATAACTCGGCACTGTAGTATGCAATTTGCATGAGCGTTTCATCGTACTCCGTAGCAAATACATTCGTAAACGGACTATCTTGTTTTTCTAAGAGTGTGTTCACTAGATTTCCAGTACCAACTACAGGATCAAACAATGTACAATCTTTCTTGTTTACAAAATATTTCTCTATACAATAACGAACTAACAATCCAATTGAATCTGGTGTCATTTGATGGTTGCTCTGTACACCTTGTCGCATTCCTTTTAACAAGATAATTTGCAAAAGATGTCTGCGTTCAATTACTGTGAGCTTGTCCATATCGACGTTTTCAAGTGCCGTTCTAACTCTTTTTGCAGTCTCTTCACTTGCATCTTCATGAACGTTCCCCTCTAGTAATGTCTGTAAAATCGACGCTACTCCTTCTACATAACTACACCCTAAATCTTTATGTAATACGATAATCGCATCATTTACATGTGAAAAATACGCTTCAACTTGCTCTGTCATTGTCATTTCACTACCACCCTTTCAAATTCACTATGATAAGCCTACACCAATTTCACTCTTTTTTAAACCAACACAAAAAAAAAAGCGCGCACAAATCGAAATTTGTGAACGCTTTTCGCTTAATTATAGCGCTGCTTTTGCTGCTGCAATTGCCGCTTCGTAGTCTGGGTGGTTTGTCACTTCACTTACATACTCAACATACACAACATTGTCGTTTGCATCGATTACGAATACTGAACGAGCAAGTAAACGAAGTTCTTCGATGACTACGCCGTAAGCTAAGCCGAATGATAATTCTTTATGATCTGATACAGTTTGTACTTTATCAATTCCTGCTGCTCCACACCAACGTGCTTGTGCAAATGGTAAGTCTGTGCTCACTGTTAAGATTGTTACGCCTTCAAGGTTTGCTGCTTCTTCGTTAAAACGACGAGTTTGTGCATCACACACACCTGTGTCTACTGATGGTACTACTGAGATTACACGTACAGTTCCTTTTGAATCTTCTAAAGTTACTGGTGCTAAACCGTTTGAAAGTACTGTAAAGTTTGGAGCTTTCTCTCCAACTTTCACTTCGTTTCCTAAAATTGTAACTGCATTGCCTTTAAATGTAATGTTTGTCATCCTTATTTCCTCCCAAATTTTAAATGTCTGATTCACTATTCCTATGTTATCCATTTTGTATCTATATTTCAAAATATCTGCCTAGCCCTATTCCATCTTTTTTTGACGCACTTGCTCATTCTTCGTCTTTATCTCATTTATTTGTGCAATCATCATTGTTTTCCCTTCAGGAAAACGTTCACTCCAATGCTTCGTAAGTGGTGGCATTTGCTTAGAAATATGTAAATACACAATCCATTGTTGCACCTTCTCCATCATTTCAGGACTATCATCCCCAACAAGTAATTCACTATATTTTTTTAGTAATGTCTCATACTGGTCTTTAAATTTCTCATCCATTTCGTATCCCACCTTTCCTTCCCTCTTACTATACCTAAATCTGAAAACTGTTGCAAAGAGATATGATTTTTCATGGTATGAATGAGATGCTTGAGGCGAATGTAGATTTTATGTGTTTGGGGAGTTTGTTGATGGGGGGTATTGGTTGTTGATGCGTTTTCTTCATTTGTCGGTATGTTTTTTCGATTAACACTGGCTTGCGTAGTAGTGCGCTCTAACTTGTGAACAAATCTCTTTGGCTTGCGTACAAGTTAATCCGGTTTGCGTATAAATCACTCTGGCTTGCGTACAAGTCACTCCGACTTGCGTACAAATCACATCGACTTGCGTACAATTCTCTCTGGCTTGCGTACAAGTCACTCCGACTTG
>JBOFGC010000410.1:0-1942 GCA_051648945.1 Bacilli bacterium | reverse complement strand
ACGCAATCAAAGCAAGTGATTCCAAGTGGAGCGTTCATAATTAGCGACGCATTTAAGGAAAAACAGTTCAAAGCGCTTGTAAGTAAACGTTTAAAAGAGTCTAACATTAAAAATGTAAAAGGAATCGATGCTAAAACGCCTTTTGCATTACGTTTTGACGCAAAAAGTAACGAATCGTCATTCGTTTTTTATTTGAACACAAAACATGGCATTCAAACACTGGTACTAAAAGAAACAGAAGTAGCGGAAATCCCTGTACCAATTACATGTGAACCACTGCTCGTTGTTCCTTACCTATTTGAAGCAAACGGTAAAGGAATCGAGTTAGGTCGCGAGCGCCCGTACTATAAAGATAATGTGTTAATGGTACCCGTCGTAAGTATTACACATGATTTGTTAGACATTAAAAGTGAAACGGACGGCAAATTCATAACATTCGCAACGCATGGCAATACGAGTATTACTGTTGGAGAAAATAGTTACTTCATCGGCCGCATGGCAGCATTTAAACTTGAACATGCACCCGAAGAAATGAATGGCACAGTGTATGTACCGTTATCATTTTTTGAGCAAGTTCTAGGCTACAGTTACGAATATGATGAAAATACTGTCGTTCTAACAGCGAAAAAATAAGAATAAAAAAAGGTGCACCGCAAAACGGATGCACCTTTTCTTCGTCTAAAACATAAACTGCTCAACAACGTGCGCCACGCCATCTTCATTGTTTGAAAGCGTGACATGATTACTCATACTTTTAATGTCGTCATTCGCATTCCCCATCGCAACACCAAGACCCGCCCATTGAATCATCGACGCATCGTTATAGCTGTCGCCACACGCAATGATTTCACTTTGTGGAATATTAAGTAGTGATGCAAGACGTGCTAAACTTTGCCCTTTATCAACGTCTTTATGTGTTACTTCTAAAAAGTAAGGTTTTGAGAGCATAATATTTAATTCACCTTGAAAACGCTTTTGAAGTGTCGACTCAACAACTTTGAGTTTTGTTGGCTCACCAACGAGTAACGTTTTCACAACAGGTGTTTTGATTGCACCTTTATAGTCATTTGGATAAAAAACGCGCATACCTGTAATTCTTGCTTCGACATCTGTATATTCATTCGCTGCGGCAGCAATGATGTCATCACCGATATACGTATGAACATGCACGCCCTCTTCTTTACTCACATCGTGCATGAGATGTGCTGTTTCTGCTGAAATCGGACAACTGTAAATATTTTCGTTTGTACGACAATCCGTAATGATGCCGCCGTTGTATGAGAGAATATAACTGCCGTATACATCTAATTGAAGTTGTTTTGCAACGTCACGCATAGCGTATGTTGGACGTCCCGAAGCGAGAACGACTTTCTTCCCTTTTCTTTGAAGCGCAATCAGTGCATTTTGAGTGCGTGTACTTATTGTGTGGTCATCTGTTAGTAATGTATCATCCATATCTAAAACAATCATTGAATAGGTCATTGTGTGTCATCTCCTGCTATTAATATATTAATATAGTAGATGGATGGGCGAGAAAACACAACACTTAATGCTGAAAATAGTAGATGCGTTCGCCAAAGGCAATTGAATTCGATATTGCACAACGCCCTTAAACTTGTTATCATTGCTCTTAGTGAAAAAAATAAGTACTAAAAACGTACAAGAAGTAGGTGGGCCGCTCAGATAACCCATGCTACTTCTTTTTTATTTTTAGAAAGAAAAGGGTGAATCAATCAATGTTAGCAGCATGGAACGATCGGAAATTTTTAAAAACAATGATAGCACTTGCACTACCAATCACAATTCAAAGCTTTATCACGTCTTCCTTAAATTTAATCGATAACGTGATGGTAGGCACACTCGGCGAAACGGCGATAGCTTCTGTAGGACTTGCCAATCAATATATGTTTATCTTTTTACTATGCGTAATCGGAATCAACGC
>JBOFGC010000409.1:0-2403 GCA_051648945.1 Bacilli bacterium | reverse complement strand
CCTGGCGCTGGTCGTGAAGCTGCAATTCGTGCACTTCAAGCTGCAGGTTTAGAAGTTACAGCAATTAGAGATGTAACTCCAGTTCCTCACAACGGATGCCGTCCACCAAAACGTCGCCGCGTGTAATTTAACCGTATAAATTTTGATTATCGTGTCTATAATGGGTATGATAAGCAAAATTTAACAAATATATCGTTTGTTGTTGTGCACAATCGGGAACTGCCTATTGGGGACTTTCGATTAGAATAACTAATTGGGGTTTCGACGTTTTGAAGGAGGGTTTGTAAATGATTGAAATTGAAAAGCCAAAGATCGAAACGGTAGAAATTAACGAAAATACGAAATATGGTAAATTCGTTATTGAACCGCTTGAGCGTGGATATGGTACTACTTTGGGTAACTCCTTACGTCGTATTCTTCTATCCTCACTCCCTGGTGCCGCTGTAACATCGATTCAAATTGATGGTGTGTTACACGAATTTTCTACAGTAGAGGGTGTAGTTGAGGACGTATCTTCAATTATCCTACATGTTAAAAAATTAGCATTAAAAATCTACTCTGATGAAGAAAAAACATTAGAAATTGATATTACTCGCGAAGGCGTTGTAACTGCTGCGGATATCACTCACGACAGCGATGTGGAAATCTTAAACCCTGAGTTGCATATTGCAACATTATCAGCTGGTGCAAGCTTCCGTATTCGTATGACTGCGAAACGTGGACGTGGCTATTTACCTGCAGATGCAAACAAGCGCGAAGATCAACCAATTGGTGTTATTCCGATTGATTCAATCTTCACACCTGTCTCTCGTGTAACATATCAAGTAGAAAACACTCGTGTTGGTCAAATGACTAATTATGATAAATTAACTCTTGATGTTTGGACTGATGGTAGCATCGGACCTAAGGAAGCAATTGCATTAGGTGCTAAAATCTTAACAGAGCATTTAAATATCTTTGTTGGTTTAACAGATGAGGCCCAAAATGCTGAGATCATGGTTGAAAAAGAAGAAGATCAAAAAGAGAAAGTTCTTGAGATGACGATCGAAGAATTAGACCTTTCTGTTCGTTCTTACAACTGCTTAAAACGTGCTGGAATCAACACTGTTCAGGAATTAGCGAATAAGACTGAAGAAGATATGATGAAAGTTCGTAACCTTGGTCGAAAATCTCTTGAAGAAGTTAAACATAAGTTAGAAGAACTTGGTTTAGGCCTTCGTAAAGAAGATTAATCGAATTATTGATTGACTAGGATCAATAATTTGTTCGAGATATAAGTTGAAATATTTCAACGAAGGAGGGAATTCTAGATGGCATACAGAAAATTAGGACGTACTAGCGCGCAACGCAAAGCTATGTTACGTGACTTAGCTACTGATTTAATCATCAACGAACGCATCACAACTACTGAAACTCGTGCGAAAGAGTTACGCTCAGTTGTTGAAAAAATGATTACTCTTGGTAAACGTGGAGATCTTCACGCTCGTCGTCAAGCAGCTGCTTACATTCGTAACGAAGTTGCAAACGCAGAGACAAATCAAGATGCTGTTCAAAAATTATTTGCTGATATCGCTCCTCGCTACGCTGAGCGCCAAGGTGGATACACTCGTATCGCTAAACTTGGACCTCGTCGTGGAGACGCAGCTCCAATGGTTATCATTGAGTTAGTATAATAATTGATATATGAGGGCTTAGTTGTGTATGTAGCTTGCTACATACACACAGCCCTTTTTCTATACATAGTATAGGAAGTGCTTTCATTTTAAAGGGGGCAGTACGATTGAGAGAGGAAAAACTTCGTGTTGAGAAGGTGAATTTCCAATACTCTCAGAATCATACGAATGTACTCAATGAGATTTCATTTTCTATCCGAGCAGGTGAGTGGGTTGCAATCTTGGGACCTAATGGTTCGGGAAAGTCCACGATGGCCAAAATACTAAATGGATTACTACTTCCAAGCAGTGGATCCGTTTATTTAAATGAGAATCTATTATTGTCAGAACAAAATATCTGGGAAATTAGAAAGCAAGTAGGAATGGTTTTTCAAAATCCTGATAATCAGTTCGTTGGAACGACAGTACAAGATGATATTGCCTTTGGCTTAGAAAATTTGGGCATGAATCGAGAAGAAATGAAGTGTAGAGTAGAAGAATCCTTAACTATTGTTGGAATGAAAGAATTTGTTGATGCAGAGCCACATACCCTGTCTGGTGGACAAAAACAGCGAGTAGCGATTGCTGGTGTCTTGGCTATGGAACCTTCAATTTTGGTGCTGGATGAAGCGACTTCTATGTTGGATCCGATTGGAAGAAGAGAAATTACAGAGACGGTCGGCATGCTAGTAAAAGAAAAAGGATTAACCGTTCTTTCTATTACGCATGATTTAGAAGAAGCCATTTTAGC
>JBOFGC010000408.1:0-3699 GCA_051648945.1 Bacilli bacterium | reverse complement strand
TGAACTTCTTGGTAGTATTCATTTAGTTTCTTCGTCTTGATAATTGTTATCATTTTGTTTCCTCCCCTTTTCGCTCCGCAAGCGAAGTGAATGCCAGATAATTTTGCACAGTCTTTGTATTTTGTATTTTGGAATTAAGAGGCTATTCACTTCCTTCCTTGACCTCTGACACTCATGTCGCTTGCGGAACACTGCTTGTTTAGTTATCTCTTTGGATTTCTTGTTGCATTTCTAAGAATCTTTGTTCTAACTGCGATTTTGTTTCTAACAATGCTTTATCTGCCTTCTCATAACTGATTCCTAAAATTCCGTCATGGAATTCTTTTGTTTTCTTACGCTTCATATCGAGCAAAGCGTATGTCATATCTTTTGCTAAATTAGGCAAATCAGATTCTTGAACAGTTCCTAGACTTCGACCGTAACGTCTTAAGACGCCAGCTACTTCAGTGCCGAACCGCTTCTCAATAGCATCGTACCAACGTTCAGTTTGTGTTCGTGGTCCGTATGCGAGTGATTTCGTCGTTACCCATTTGACAATTTCATCAATAGAAATATTCTCTTTGTCTGCTTGATCAATCACTTTTGTAATGCACTCATTGATACTTGCTGCGTTAGGAGCATATTTAATCATTAAGATGTGCTCTCTGATTGCAGTCGCAAAAATATCCCTATGTGTTGTTTTGAATAATCCGTACCACAATTTTACTGTTTCAGGTGTTAGCTCAAAATTTTGATAATTGTTTGTTAAAGTTTTAATGATGACTGTAAATTCTTGTTCATTCATGTTTTTTACCCCCACAAATTGTCGTAGTCTATTTCAATTTCAACATCATTTAAAGTTATTTCTTTTTCTTTGCGGTTTAAGTAGCTTTCGAATTTTGGACCGAAAAGCGTTTCTGGGCGTAAATAAGCATTCATCTTCTTGTCAGCCTTCCACTCGAGATTCATTTTATAGATCACTACTTTAAAATTTTCGATTGTAAATCCTTCTTTTAATCGAGCATTGATTAGTTGTTGTGTTTTTTTACTTGTAGCTCTATAAGCTGTTCCGCATGTTTGATTTAAATAATCGATAATTTCAATATGCGCATTTTTAGGTGCATCCGTTGAGCTTTGCTCAATGTGAGAGCTTTGCTCGACTATATCTCTTTTTAAATTGTTCTTTATAATATTGTTCTTTATAATTTGTTCTTTATTATGGGCCACAGTGACCCTAGGGTTGGGTCCCTCTGACCTATGGGGTTGGGTCCCTCTGACCCTAGGGTTGGGTCCCTCTGACCTATTGGGAACATCTAAAACGATATATAAGTTTGATGTTTTAGAACCGCTTTGGTTGCAACGATTTATACGTTTTATATACTTTTTTTCTTCCAGTTCGTTTAGACGCCGCTTGACAGTGCTTTGACTAATAGCGCATTTTTCTGCTAATAGTTTGAGACTTGGGAAAGCTTTGGCACCATTGTTACTATAGCGGCAAAGTGCGACGTAAATAATTTTAGCTGCAGCATCTAACTCACAATCATCAATCAAACGATTATCAACTTGAAAGAACGGCAATGCTCTCCCATCTCTCACTTTAAAATCTTCCATTTTATTTTCCTCCTGTTTTTTCAATCGTAATGTAATAGTCGCCAAACCAAATGTTTGACTGACAATCCCAATCTTCTATATCTTGTTCAGAACAACCACTGAGCATGATCATCATATCTTTTACCACGCGGCTCTTTTTTGTCCGCATAATATTAGCACCTCCATGCGCTCCTAATGATTCGCCGTGTCTGATATCATAAATTACCATGTTGCAACCCCCCATAAAATTGATAAATTTTGAATGTAGCTTACTCCTAAGATTAGTGACGATAGAATAGCGAACACTATCCAAAAATCGACTATGAATGAAATTACCTCTGTTTTAAGTTTGTACTTTTTACCAGTTTTAGTATCTTGCAATAAAATTCTCATTGATTACTACCCCAATTTTCTGCTACACTAAGTAAGCGTTTCTTTTTCGCATCCGCTCGACCATGCCCGGTCGGGTTTTTTTATTTAATGCCTAGTCGTTGTTCAACATAAGCTCGCGGAATCTTCTTGACTCCGCCTTTTTTTATGTTTCCATCACGATCAATGCCAAGAACATAATATCCTTGCTCATGCATTTCAAGCATCAACTCTGTTATGAGTGTGTAGGCTGCATGTTTTTTTAGTTTGAATTCTTTTTGTAATTCGGTAGCGCCGATGAATTCGCATTTGCTCATTATTCTTCCCTCTTTTCTAATTTGAATTGTTTGATATTTTTGAAGTAGCTCAACCACTTGTTTCCTGTTAGTCCTGGAAATGGTTGTGCTTTTTTAATATCGTCAGTCAAGTTGTATTTTGGGACACATTTTCCGTTATGTTCGATATAATTTGCTCTTGTTACGTAATGTTTGCCATATTTAATAATTTTCGTGTTCATCATCTAGCCCCCCTTAATCCTTTTGCGTGATATCTTCACTAAAAAACAAACTCTCCACACTAGCTTCGATGCCGAGACTGTTAATATATTTTGTAATCGTTTTTTTTTCAGAATCTTTAAAGAATCTGATTCCTCGCTCTTTATTTGAGTAGGCGAAGCGCGTTATTCCAAGGACTTCAGCAAATTCTTGTTGCGTCTTCCCGAGAAAAAGTCTGTATTTTTTTAACTCGTTCATGTTCTTTCCTTAATCCTTTCGTGTGATTTCTACTTAATCATAAATCACTTTGCGTGATGTGTCAACACTTTAATCACTTTTAGTGATAAAAATGTTACACAACGTGATAAAATATTAAATCATAAAGAAACACAGAAGTGGAGGTACTCATATTGAAAAAAGATATACCACATCCCGTTTTCGCACGAAGAATCAAGCAATTACGAGCGGAAAAGGGGCTTACACAAAAGGAATTCGCTACAATATTCGATATTAAACAAAACTCTGTTAGCAATTATGAGAACGGCACTCGCATGCCTGAAAATAAATTGCTTTTTGAAATAGCAAAATACTTCAACGTCTCTGGAGATTGGCTTGCTGGTAATGACGAAACAACTAGGCCGCTCTATATCAACCCAGAACCAAGATTTCTACCAATTTTAGGAACTGTTAGCGCTGGCGTTCTTGAGACACCTGTTGAATTAGCTGACGAACAGCTTGAAGTCCCTAGCAGTTTAAAAGTTGATGCACATAAATTGTTGGCAATTCGATGCAATGGAGATTCGATGAACAAAATCATACCGAGCGGATTCGATTTGGTAGTGATCAAGGCTATTTACGCAAACATCAAAGACGGGGACATTGTTGTTTTTAGAAAAGAAAACGAATTTAGTGTAAAACGTTTTTTTGACATGGGAGATGTGCTGATATTCAAACCTGAATCGTTCGACAATTCTTTTAAAACGATTATTGTCGATAAGGAGACAACTGAAGATACGGAAATTATTGGAAAAGTGTTGCATGCAGCACAGAAGTTTTAGGTGCATATAATGATTAATCGCTTAAAACAATTTCAAAACTCTGGTTTTTACGAAAAGGCACTATTACTTCTAGTCTCTCTTTCAATCTTCTTGATCATCATTCAATCCGTGGATGAAATTAACACTCAAATTGGTTCGTTTCTTGAATATTCTGATAAATTCATAACGGCGATTTTTATTTTTGATTATTTACTCAGAATCTTTTTAGC
>JBOFGC010000407.1:0-3533 GCA_051648945.1 Bacilli bacterium | reverse complement strand
ATCCTCTTTTTTAATGACATCAACTCCAATAACTATATAGCCATTTTCGGCAAATCCACGTGCTAGTGCATAGCCAATCCCGCTTGCTGCACCCGTAATTAATGCGACTTTTTTATCCATAATTTTGACCACTCCTATTCTGATTATAGATACTCCCAAGTATAGCATTATTGCAAAAAGAATAGTCATCGTCGTACCAGCACATACTGAAACAAAAAGATAGCGAGGAAGAACAATTGGAAAAAGAGTATTTTAAAGGCCGATTTGAAAAGAAAGTAATGATTGTAACTGGGGCAGCAGATGGAATCGGAGAGGCAACAGCAATACGTGCAGCAATGGAAGGGGCGTGTGTTGTACTTGTCGATGTGAAAGCGGACCTTCTAAATGAAACCTTCCTTGAGATTGAGCAAAGTGGTGGGGGAGTTTTGCAACTAATCCTCGACTTATCCAACGAAGAAAATGTCAAAATAATGGTAGAAAAAACAATTGCAGCGTTTGGGAAATTGGACATTGCGATTAACAACGCGGGCGTAATGGGCAATCCCGTACCTTTACACGAATTAACAAAAGAAAATATGGACTATACGATGAACAATAATTTCTATAGTGTGTACTACTGTTGTAAATATCAAATACAACAATTCATTGCACAAAATAGCGGTGGAGTCATTGTAAACAACGCCTCAATTGCAGGTCTTACAGGACTTCCAGGCAATCCAGCCTATGTCGCGTCGAAACATGCGGTGAACGGACTTACGAAAAATTTAGCACTTGATTATGCCAAATATAACATTCGGGTAAACTCTGTGAACCCTGCGGGAACAGACACGCCGATGGTTGAGAAAGCGATGAATTTTGTGAAAGATCGTATTGCTGAAGCGACAGCGCGTGGAATTGATCCAGCAAAGGCAGGGTCAATGGCAGGACAAAAAACGAAGAGTATGCAAAATCGTAACGCAACAGCAGAAGAACAAGCAGCATCCATTCTCTTTCTAGCTTCTGACGATGCGACGCACATGACCGGCGCGATGTTACAAACAGATGGTGGATGGACATCGTTTTAGTAGTACATGAAAAAGAGACGATTTCACTCGTCTCTTTTTACATAACTGTAAGAAATCTTAATATAGAAAATCAAGCTTGCGATTTTTTCCAAAGAACTTCACATCTTCGTTATCAAATTCATGATACGTGTCTACATCAAGTGATGACATTTCTTTTGGAATTTGGACATAAGAGAGTACACGACTCTCATTGAAAAAAGCAAGATACTGTGTTTTTCCATCTAACTTTGGTTTGAAACTGTTGTATTGACTGTTCCAAATCGGTGTTGCTTTATCAAAAACAACAACACGGTCCCAGTCACCATCGACCATTTTAGCTAAGTCGATTGTTTTATTTGATTTAATTGCTTCTATTAATTGCGCTTGAGCGTCTTCATCATGAGTTGGTGGTCGCATTTGGAATGCGAAAAATCCCCCAATTAAAAGTGCAATAGCGAGTAATCCGTAAATAATGTTCTTTTTCATAATTATTCCTCCGTTGATTCAATACCATTAGTATATCGATTAAAACGAAAGAAATTCAAAAGAGTGTCTGAAGAATTTCTTAAGAATCGGACCACAATGACCGGCGCGGATATTCATGGATAATTTCACACTTCAAATGCGAGGACGTGTATTTGCATCGCGAACTATTTATTATGGTGATATACTATTGTTATGTGTTGAAATATAAAAAGTCGTACAGAAAGGTTTGCAATTTGAAGAGGGATAGGTGCAAAAATGAAAACTACAATTCGTAATGAGATAATCAGTGATTATCGAAAAATGGAAGAAATCGCCCGTGAAGCGTTTTGGAATTTGTACGTTCCTGGATGCAATGAACATTATATCGTACATGCAATGCGAAAACATGCCGATTATATCCCGGAATTGGCATTTGTTCTTGAGGTGGATGGAGAGCTTGCGGGTGGGATTTATTATACAGTTTCAGCTATTGTAGATGAGGCAGGTAAGCGACATGATAGTCTAACATTTGGTCCTGTTTTCATCGCACCACAATATCATCGTAAGGGGCTTGGACGAAAGTTAATCACGCATAGTATTGAAGCGGCGAAATCAATGGGGCACCGAGTAATTCTGATTCTCGGCTATCCGTATCATTATGAACCTTATGGATTTCGTGGTGGGAAGACGTACAACATTTCGATGCCAGATATGAATTTTTACAAGGGTCTGTTAGTGCTTCCGTTGTACGAAGATGCACTTCATGGTGTTGCTGGCTATGCTCATTTTTCCAATGTATTTGAAGTAACAGTCGAGGAAGTGACAGCGTTTGATGCTGCATTCGTTCCGAAAGAAAAAGGCATTCGGGCTAGTCAGGCAGAGTTTGAGGCGACGAGTGGGTTGTTAGATGAATAGAGTGGTTTCGGAGAGCTTCTCACATAGAGAAGTTCTTTTTTTATGTAAATTTTTAAAAATATGTTTGTATCTAATTTTTAATCATAATACATTAACGTACGATAGACGATTATGATTCCAAAGGAGAATATGCGATGAACGTGAAATTTGAATACTGTCCTACTTATCGAATTGCCTATATGCGCCGAGTAGGTGCGTATGGCCCAGAAAATTTAGAGGTTGTACAACAAGTGAAAAATTGGGCGCGAGAAAAAATCTACTTGAAGATGGCATATTGTTTAACATCGCTCAAGACCATCCAGAAACAACACCATCTAATCAGTGTCGATTTGACGTGGGCATTGTTGTTGCACATGATTATTTCATTGAAGAACCGGTAAAAGAAGGGACAATTTTTGGTGGGAAGTATGCGGTATATGAAGTGAAACATACAACGCAAGATATTGCGAACGCGTATGTTGCAATTTTTGCTGCGTTACAAAGTAAGGAATATGAACATAATGGGCATCCCATCGTTGAAAAATATCGAGGAGAAAATGAGATGTGTGAGATTTGTGTTCCGATTCGGTGTAGTATAGAAATTTGAACATACAAACGAAAAGTCGTTAATAGGTGTAAAAAATTAAGTAACGTTTTTTGCTCTAATCCCAGTCATAGCGGTGTATTCAACCAATGGTTTAGTGAAAACTAAACTTGAGGTTGAGCAAAACAACGAATGGTAGCTACAATTCTTTTGTGATTTCGATTACGATTAAATTATCAAAACGTAGGAGGACGTAAAATGACGAGTATTGGAAAGAAAATTGCACAGTATCGTAAAGCGAAGGGGATGACGCAAGAGGAGTTAGCGAACAAATTAGACGTTTCAGCTCAAGCTGTTTCCAAATGTGAAAACGATGGCGCATGTCCAGACATTCAAACACTTGGTCCTATAGCTAAAATTTTCGGCACAACGACGGACGATTTGTTGTCAGTAGAATCCGTAAAAGAAGTGCACATGCTTGGTGAGAATGAACGACGCGAGATGAGTGATTTGACGTTGAAGGTGATTGTTGATTCAGAAAGTGGCGATAAGGTACGTATAAATCTTCCGATGCAATTGGTGAAAGT
>JBOFGC010000406.1:0-5371 GCA_051648945.1 Bacilli bacterium | reverse complement strand
CTAAGGCCTATGATAAGACACGAAGTACGACATTTGAAGTGCCAAAATCGGAATCTGCCCAAAATGCTACGCTGAAGGTTTCCGAAGCGAATGGTTCTGTAAGTTTGAGCGGAAGTAGTTCGGGAAGTTCTCATGTTCTTTATAAATTCTCGGCTTACGATGGCAATCGTTGGACTGTCATACAAGATTTCAAAAATACGGCGAGTACGACTTGGAAAGTACCAAAAAACGGTACATACAAATTCCGTCTTTTTGCTAAAGATGAAGCATCAAGTGCATCATATGACAGTTATGTCGATGTTACGCATGTTGTAACGTCTGTTACTGCACCGCCTCCATCTAAGAAACTTTCGATTGTTATTGACCCAGGTCATGGTGGGAAAGACCCAGGAGCTGTTGGTGTAAATAGTTTACAAGAAAAAGTGGTTGTTTTAGATGTTGGAAAACGCGTAAGCAAATACTTTGCAAAAACACCATATGATATTTTCCTAACACGCGAGAGTGATGTGTACTTATCACTTGCTGAGCGTGTAAGTTTCGCGGCAAGTAAAAAGGCGGATCTGTTTATTAGTCTTCATACGAATGCTGCAAATGGGAAAGCTTCTGGTATTGAAACGTATTATTACAATAGTAATAGTGGCCGTTCTTTGGCGGAAACACCATCTACAGCAGCCATCAATCCGTTTCCAAATGAAAGTCGTGAACTGGCTACATTCATCCAAAATCGACTCGTTCAAGCGATGAAGTTACCAAATCGCGGCGTGAAGCATGGTAATTTTCATGTCATTCGTGAAAATCAAATGCCAGCTGTTCTCGTAGAACTTGGCTTTATTGACAATGCCACAGATAACGCGTTATTAGCGTCATCAACGCGTCGAGAAGAGTTTGCGAAAGCTATTTATTGGGGCACGCTTGATTATCTTGCAACAAAAGGTGAAAACGTCTCGAGTTACTATTAATCTATGAAAAGCCGCTATGATTTTTATCATAGCGGCTTTTACTTATTCTTGTTTCTTTCTTCTTTTGACGGTGTATAAGAATGCGACAAATCCCACAGGAATGAGCAGCGTGATAAGAATACGGTCCCATCTGATGCTCGTTTCATCTGATACAACATAAATATTTGACGTTTCTCGTTTTAGTACAAGATAGTATCCATCTTTTTCATAACGAACTAAATCATCTACAAGTAAACCGTTCAATTCTTTTTTACTCGGAACTTCACTACTACTAAGTTTTAACTTTTGATCTTTTGATGTGTTGTTAATGGCAACAAATGCATGTTGGTCTTTGTATGTACGTTTATAGAGTAGTAAACCATTTTTTTCACTAATTAACTCGAAATCACCATAACGAAGTGCAGGAACCGTGTTGCGAATTTTCACTAATCTTTGCATATGTTCAATCATTTCTGATTGTGTTTGAAAGTTCATTAACGTGTGTGTAGCCTCTCCATCCTCTCCCTCTAGTCCAATTTCTGAACCATAAAGAACATTTGGTGTTGTCGGTGCTGTAAACAAAGCGGTGAGCGCTAATTCTAACCGACTTCCTGGATACGTTTTATTTTGGATAGCCTCTGTTACAAACCTTTGTGATAAGCGACTATCCATACTTCCTAACATTCTCTCATCTAGTGCACCGGTTTTAAACATTGAAACAATTGGTTGTAAACTTTGATCTGGCATTCCTAGACTTTGAATTAAAGCGTTTTGCAATGTCGTCGTACTATAGTTTGTCCATGGTAAATCGGTGTACGCTTTTTCGATGCTATCACTTGGAAACTCAGCGATTAAACGACGTTCTGGATAACTTCTGTTAAGTTTCGTTAAAATATAATCCCATGTCTTAGCAGATTGTTTGTCTGCATCATAAAAGTATAAACCATCAAATCCTACGTTTAAATAATACGTAAGTAATGTTACTTGATCTTCGACTGGATATGACGATAAATCGGGAATATCTAAAATGACATTCAATTGACGCTTATGTGCTGTGTTTAAAAAACTTGTCACTTCTTCTGCTGTTGCTAAATGTGGGTCTGGGGAACGACCTTCTTCTAATTTCGTTAGTTTCGGCGCCCCTTCAAAACCTGTTAAAAATAATGGACTGATTCGGATATTTCGAAATCCAATTCCTTCTGGATGCGTCAATCTTTTTCCCACACCAACTAAGTCGCCCCCGCGATAACTGTTTGGCTGATCAAAATTTAACGTACCATCGTTTTCATTGTTGCCGTTATAGAAACTATCGATTTCGATACTATAGAGCGCATCGGCTTTGTTACTTTTCGCCTCAACATTTTGCACTGTACCAAATAGCATCATACATGCCGTACTTATACTAAGAAAAGCTACATTTTTATTCATTTGAAATCCCCCTTATGTTTTACAGTTTATCATAATCGTTTTATTTTTTCTCTTTTCTGAATTCATTCTTTTATGTAATGAAAGCTTACATTCAATGTTATATAAATGGTAATTTTAATCAAAAACCGAATAAAAATCCAAATAAAGACTTGAATTTTAAGAAAATTTAGATTATTATCAAAAAAAGAACATTAAATGTTATAAAACATGACACGAAAGGAAGTTGATATCAATGAATGCTACAGATGCTGTTTTTATGTTTGTCGCGACCGTACTTGTAATGCTTATGACACCAGGACTTGCGTTATTTTATGGAGGAATGGTGAGCAGTAAAAATGTATTGAGCACAACGATGCATAGTTATGGAAGTTTTGTCGTCGTTGCACTACAATGGGTGACGATTGGATACTCACTAAGTTTCGGTACGAGTCAAGGTGGATTGATTGGTAACCTACAATGGTTTGGGTTACAAGGCGTTACCTTTGAACCTAATCCAGATTATTCCGCAAACATTCCACACAACTTGTTTATGATGTTCCAACTTATGTTCGCAGCGATTACACCTGCAATCATCAGCGGTGCTTTTGCAGAACGTATTCGTTTTGCTCCTTTCTTACTTTTCACACTTCTTTGGACTACTTTCGTATATAATCCCGTTGCACACTGGGTATGGGGCGTTGGCGGTTGGTTACGCGAACTTGGTGCACTCGACTTTGCTGGTGGTAATGTTGTTCACATTTCTTCTGGTGTGAGCGGTCTTGTTTTAGCAATCTTAATTGGAAAAAGAAAAGCAGCCGGTCATTCTGCGCCACACCATTTACCGATGACAATTCTAGGTGCAGGACTATTATTCTTTGGTTGGTTCGGATTTAATGCTGGTAGTGCTTTAACTTTAGATGCGATTGCTATGAATGCATTTATTACAACGACGATTGCAGCTTGCGCTGGTGCAATCGGTTGGATTTTTATCGAATGGTTGAAAACAAAACGACCAACTGTTCTCGGTGCAATAAGCGGTCTTATCGGCGGCCTTGTTTCTATCACTCCAGGATGTGGTTTCGTGAATGTACCTAGTGCCATTGCCATTGGTTTTCTTGGAGGCATTATCTGTTTTTATGGTGTTACGAGTTTAAAATCGCGTTTTGGTTATGACGATACGCTTGATGCATTTGGTATTCACGGCATCGGTGGAACGTGGGGAGGAATTGCTACCGGATTATTCGCCTCTCTCTCAGTAAATGAACTTGGAGCGAATGGGTTATTTTTCGGCGATGCAAGCTTACTTGGTAAAGAGTTAATTGCAATCAGTGCAACTTACCTATTCAGTGCACTTATGACATATATTATATTTAAATGTGTAGACAAATTTATGCCAATTCGCGTGAATAGCGAACACGAACAACTCGGTCTTGATTTGAGCTTACACGGCGAAAAAGCGTATCATGATGCGGTACACTAAAAATGGAGGAATGAACCAATGAGTGAGAGCATGTTTAAAATTGAAATTATAACGCGTCCAACGAAATTTGATGAACTGAAAGAAGCACTCACAGCGATTGGTATTACAGGAATGACGGTGAGTAACGTGCTCGGTTGCGGGATGCAAAAAGGAATTACCGAAGTGTATCGCGGAATCAAACGTGATATGAACCTTCACGAAAAAATCAAACTCGAAATTGTTGTTTGTGATGTACCCGTTCAAAATGTTATTGATATTGCGAAACGCATTCTTCATACAGGGCAATACGGAGACGGTAAAATTTTCGTCTACGAAGTTAAAAACGTCATCAAAATCCGTACCGGTGAAGAAGGCCGTGACGCACTTCAATATCCATAATTGTCTCGAACAAAAGAGTAGCTGCCCCCCTTTGCGCTACTCTTTTTTCTTTTTGTGTGAAAAAATATGAAAAATTCTATATAATGATGAAAAAAGGAGGTTTTTACTTGTTCAATAGACTCTATTATTTCTTCTTATTTTGGTTTGTTTGTGGCTTTATACTACTTGGATTTAATCTACTACCTCCATCTCTTGAATGGGCTAATGCTGTGTTTTTAGCGCTCAGTGGTCTGCTTGGTTCTGTATATTTTGTCCAGACTTATGGGAAAATACCTGGGATGATGATTAGTATTTTCATATTTATCGTTAGTTTCATTGTCGAATATTTTGGTGCTAGTCGGGATTTTCTTTTCGGAAGTTATGACTACACTGCTAAATTTGCACCTACACTTATGAATGTCCCGCTCGCAATTGGTTTTGCCTGGTTGATGGTCATTGCAACATCCGACGCACTTGCACAAACTTTTGCACCAAAACGGAAGTTCATCTATTTTTGTGTAGCAAGTAGCTTGCCTGTATTGCTCGACTTAGTTTTAGACCCTGTATCTTTTATCGCTAAAAAATATTGGTTATGGCAAGAAGGTGGACTGTATTATAACATCCCTCTCTCTAATTTCACGGGATGGTGGTTGTTATCATTATTTCTACTTCTCTTTCTACGCTTTTTTCCAATCCAAAAAGAAGATACGCAACCGCTTTGGCAAAAGCGAATGCACTATGTGTACATTCTAATTACACTTATGTTTTCTTATATAGCATTATTAAGCGGATTGCTGTTAGCAGGTACGATAGGATGTGCGACAGTATTGTCGGTTCTATGGCTACTTCACCTTAAAAAGGAGCGAAAAGAGTATGAAGTCAGCAAAAAAATGGTTCGTTTTTGAATGGTTCTTTCTACAAATTGTCCGCATTTTATTGCGTAGACATTTTCATTCTATTCATATCACTATGAAGAAAAAACCTAATGTTGTGCCTACCCTTTTTATAATAAATCATAGTTCTTGGTGGGATGGTCTCGTACTATTTTGGCTGAACAAAACACAACTAAATCACAACCTCTTTACCATGATGAGCATTGAAGGTTTGAACGCCTTTCCGTTTTTCAGGGCGCTCGGAGGGTATAGTGTTGATTCCAAAAGCTATACCCACACTAAGCAAAGTCTACATT
>JBOFGC010000405.1:0-2800 GCA_051648945.1 Bacilli bacterium | reverse complement strand
AGGCAAACCAGTAACTTCAAGTGTCAACTTACCTGCAATTAGCAAAGAAGTTTACGATTCAATTCAACCGTATTATGAATTAGCAAAACGTATCGGTTCTTTCTTATCACAAGTTGTGAAGAGTCCAGTAAATGATATTTCGATTGAATATTTCGGTGAAGCTGACCGTGAAAAATCAACAGTAAGCCGCGCACTAATCGCTGAATTTTTACGTGCTCGTATTGCGAACACAGTAAACGAAGTAAACGCTGAAGTGTTATGCAAAGAGAATGGCATCAGTTTTGGATCAAAAGTCATTTCTTCTAATTTTGGCTACTCTAACGGAATTTCTGTAACAGCACATTGCGATGATGCTACTTTTACATTAAAAGGAACGTACATCTCTGGTTACGGCTCTCGTATCGTTCAAGTCAATGGTTATTTAGTAGATTTCGACCCAGAAGGTCATATCCTTTATGTACAACATTCTGACCAACCTGGTGTAATCGGAAGCGTAGGTCAAGTGCTTGGTGATCATAATGTGAACATCGCTTCAATGCAAGTAGGACGTAAAACGGTTGGTGGCGAAGCAATCATGCTACTAACTGTTGATAAACCGCTTGATAAGGAAGTTCGTGTAGCGCTTGAAGCGGCTACTGGTATTACAAAAGTTTCAACAATCGAATTATAAGATAAACGCACAAAAAGCTACTCCCCTTCTTTGTACTTACAAATAGGGGATAGCTTTTTGTTTTGCTATTCCATAATCACTTGCCTATGTTTGATTTGTATTAGGTAGTTCAAGTACAACTTTTGCCGTTGCTATTTGTATGGCTTTATACTTTTCATGTTGCTTCTCTCTACGCTCGAGTATAATAAGGTCAACAGCTTCCCACAGTGCAAAAGTACCTGCGATATTGATAATATCCGTTACGATTTGTCCTTGTTCATTTTTCATAAGAAAATACGAAAAGGCGAGAAAAATAATACCGAAAAACAATAATCCGTACGTTTTGTGTGTATTGATTTTCAACTCTTGTTTCTTATCTTCCAAATACAATCCATAATAAGTAAAGATCACAGAACTTAATAGTATTTGTTGTTGTTCTGTTGCACCATTTGCGATTTGAAAATGTAATCGAACAGTATACTGCAACGAAATGTGGTGAATGACAGAATCTAAGTGTGCTGCTAATTCAGGACTTAACTCTTCTTTCCCAGCGATACAAAAGTTCGCGTAGGCGTCTTGTATGTCATTTAGTTTAATATAGACAATTGCCGTATCATGGTCTTCTATATAATAGTTCTGTATATGTTTCGCTTTATTAAAATTTGGTGGTTGATGTTTCTTATAGTTTGGGCTAAAAATTTTTAACATTTTTCGTATCCTCGAATGTGTTCTACAAAACTTGGTAATGGTCTGAATAGAGGTAGTCTGTACAATTTTTTCAAAACTATACCCGCATACAGAAAAAAGGAGAATCTGCGTTGATTCTCCTTTTTTACCTTATCATTTGCTGAACTAGAAAAATAGCCATCTTTTTTTCACTTTCGGTAAGGTCGTAACGACTTCGTTTATCTTATTCCAAGTGAGAGGACCTACAATACCGTCTGCTGATAATCCAAATTTCTTTTGAAAAGCAAGTACAGCTTCTTTCGTTTTTGAACCAAATATTCCATCCGCTGCGATTTTCGGAATTGAGCTATATTTTTTCGAAAGGGAAATCAGATTACTTTGCAGTGTTTTCACTGCATCACCTCTTGAACCCACTTTTAGTAGATAGCCAGGGTACGGCGCTGTTTCAACAACTGGAGGTGGTGGTGGCGTTGTACCACCTCCAGTTGAACCACCAGGAACTGTTGGCACACTTTCTCCTACACCACTCCCGTCTAACTCCGCTAATTTCGTGACACCAACATAGATTGCTGAAATTTTATACCACGTCGCAGAATCAACGAAACCAGACTGCGTTAAATTGAATATTTTTTGAAAAGCCAACACTGCGTCCTTCGTGCTTTTTTCAAAAATACCATTTACAGCACTGATTTTAGGAATCGCAGGATAGTTTTTAGCGATTCGATTCAATTGATTTTGAACGAGATAGACGGCTTCCCCCTCGCTTCCTTGCTTTAAAACTTCACCAGGATACGAAGCGGGTGCACCTTCAACAAGTTCCCCCTTAACGAGTTGAATTTCTTTTCCATAATAGTGTTCTAAAATTTGATAAGGAAGCAATCCATTGTTCGCCAAGTCAACGGTTCCCCATTGCGAAAGTCCTTTGCACGTCACCGTCGTACCATTGCAATATTGCGCAAAAAAAGGAATTTTCTTTTCTGTCTTCGTCATATATTGATTGAAAATACCATCCACAATTTCACTAATATTATCAAAAATATTTCTACCATCCACATAGCATTGATCAAATGCGGTCGAGTTCGTAATTTGGAAAGGGTATCCTTTATTTCGATACCACTCCGTATACACACGATTTAACGCAAAAGAAATTTGCGCATAAATGTTGGCACGAATCGCAACACTTGGCCAAGTCGGATAGATTTCGCTCGATGCTACATTTTTAATATAATCTGTAAAGCGGACCGTTACATCTTTCGCACTTTGTGTGGGTTTGCCTAAATGTACGGTTATATATTCTGGAATGACAGGGCGTGGCAACACAAAAGGACCGGATTCCTTAGGCACTACGATTCCTTCTTTTGATACTTTCTCACGCAAATTATGCGTCGGAATCTCAACAACTTTGCCTACTGATTTCCCTTTAAAAGCGATGGTGAGTTCTACTTGTTGTAGCGCGGTTACTTC
>JBOFGC010000404.1:0-2141 GCA_051648945.1 Bacilli bacterium | reverse complement strand
ATTTTGGCTGAACAAAACACAACTAAATCACAACCTCTTTACCATGATGAACATTGAAGGTTTGAACGCCTTTCCGTTTTTCAGAGCGCTTGGGGGGTATAGTGTCGATTCGAAAAGCTACACACATACTAAGCAAAGTCTACAGTATAGCAATGACCTTCTGAACAGTGGTTATTCTGTTGCTATTTTTCCTCAAGGAGACGAGCAACACGCCCAAATTCGTCCGCTACAATGTTCAGAAGGCATTGGGTGGATTTCAGAAAAAAATCCCGCTCTACAAATCATTCCAATTGCCTTTCACTATACATTTTTACATCACAAAAAACCGGAACTGTATATAAAAATTGGAGAAACAATTCACTTAGACCATTGTTCTACAAGAAAAGAAAGAACAATTATTTTGCAGCAACATCTTACTCACACAGTAGATACGCTTGTTTCACATGTTATTCAATCACATTCCTTTTCCGAGGCACAGTTATGATTACTATGATTGTTACGATGTATGGTATTTTTTTACTTTGGACGGTGTTTAACGTTGCATCTATGAAGAAAGTAACAATCTCCGCTTGTTCTATGGCATCATCCCGTGTAAATCTTTTCATCCCACTTCGCAATGAAGAAGCGTCATGCGTTTCTCTTATTCATTGTTTACAACAACTCACCTACGATCATTGGCACTGTTTTTTACTCGATGACGAATCTACGGACAATACGTTCGCATTATTGAAACAAACGATTGGATGCGATCCTCGCTTCACTTTAATTAAAGGGAAAAAGTTACAGTACGGTCAAGTTGGGAAAGTCGCTGCTTGCATCCAATTAAGCGCTTTTTGTGAAAATGAGGCAGATTATCTGTTTTTTATCGATGCAGATGTCCGACTACATTCAAATACACTACAACAACTCATAACTAGCCAGACACAGATGAATTGTGGCCTTTTAACTGGTTTTTTACGCTATAAAACGCATACTTTTCTTAATCGGGCTCTCGTACCTTTACAACATTGGCTTGTGAATTCTTTACTTCCTATCAAGCTCGCAAACAGTTCATTTTTTCCAAACACCGCTGCCGCACAAGGAGGTTTTATGTTTTTTTCAAAGCAGGCATATTTTGCAATCGACGGTCACAAAAGTGTGACGAACGAACTTGTAGAAGATGTAGCTCTTGCTAAACAGATAAAACGTGCAGGTTACACCATTAACATTTCAAACATTTCTTCCTTCGCAAACTGTACAATGTATGAAACTGACCGCGATGTTTGGAATGGCTTTAAAAAGAACATTTTTAAAGCCCTAGGAGAACATACAGCCGGTGCTCTATTCTTTGCTTCTTGCCTACTGATTTATGTTTTAACACCGTTCATTTGTCTAGTTTATACGCGTTCGTTCATTGGTTTGATCCCCCTTCTGTTTTTTTATTTACAGAGAATGTGGATTGACTATTCTCATCGCACGCACTGGTCAGCGACGCTTTTACACCCAATCGGGATTTTGAGTATGATTGTACTTCTCTTTGATGCGATGATTACTTCAAGAAAGAACGGTCCTATTGAATGGAAAGGAAGGTTATATAAATGAGGAAAATTGCAATTATCGGTGCTGGACTAGGCGGACTTAGTGCCGCAGCCCTTCTACAGAAAGCTGGATTTTCTGTTACTGTTTTCGAAAAAAACGCGCACCCCGGCGGAAAACTCGCAAAAATGACTGTCGGTAATAGTGTCTTTGATTTTGGACCGAACACCATTACGATGCCAGAAGTGTTTCAAAATATTCTAACGCAATGTGGCTACGACCATTCAAAATTACTGAAGTTTATTCCGTTACACACACATACACGCAATTTTTTTCCTGATGGGATGATATGGGACTGGAGCAACAACCCCACTTCAATGATTGATGAGGTACGTACGTTTAATCCAACAGATGCTAAAAATTTCCCGGAATTACTTGCCGAAATCAAAAAAATGGCGACAATCGCAAAAAAGGAATTTTTTTATCGTACATTCACTTCATGGCGCGATTATACATCACCAAGTCTCGCAGCGGGTATGCTTTCTGTCCATCCATTAACAAACATGAATGCTTTTTGGCGGAAGTATATAAAAGATGAACGTCTTATTCAGGCGCTCAATCGGTAT
>JBOFGC010000403.1:0-2132 GCA_051648945.1 Bacilli bacterium | reverse complement strand
TGTCGTGTTTTTTCGGATCAACGCCGAGCGCTTTCAATGAATCTAAATATAATTCTTGAATGTTGGCAGGCGACGGTTTCATGATTACCTGAAATTGGTGATGTTGGTACAAACGGTTTGGATTTTCGCCATAACGGCCGTCTGCTGGGCGACGTGAAGGCTCAACATACGCTACGTTCCAAGGCTCAGGTCCTAAGCTCTTTAAAAATGTATACGGACTTAGTGTACCCGCACCTTTTTCAACGTCGTATGCATTCATTAGCACACAACCTTGCTTTGCCCAATGCTGTTGCAGTGTAAAAATCATGTTTTGAAAGTTCATGATCATTCTCCTTTTCTACTTTTGTTTGTATAGCTTGGCACAAAAAAATCTCGTCTCTATGCTTAGAATAAGCATAGGGACGAGATTACCCGCGGTTCCACCCTACTTAAATTCGTTAAAAAACGAATTCCACTTTTACGCCATGCTCCAAAGTGCCTTCTGTATCGAAACGTCTGCTTAGCTTTCACTGCCCTAAGCTCGCTTTAAAACGTACCATCGAAACATACTCTTCTTCTTCACTGCATGAGTGATTATGTATTTACACATTCATTCTACTCATTTTCTTTTAAGAAATCAAGTTGTTCTAAAAATCGTTTTGATTTCGGAACCATTCCTGTGTAGTACGTCAACCACTGCGAACAGAGTTGGTCGTACAGCACGCGTGTTGGTGGCCCCATCTTTACACGTTGAATTTGACTAATTCGAAGCGTGCTCAGCTGATAGAGCAACCGCACTTGTGCTGTGCTGAGTTTCATTGCTCTACCATCTAATCTTCTGCACTTCTTACAAAGCACGCCACCTTCACGAATGGAAAACACTTCAATAGCATCTGTTGCACCACAGCTCACACATTGATGTAACACTGGCATACACCCAAGAAAATAAAACAGGTGTAATGAAAATACGAACAACACAAGCTGTGGGTCGACTTCCTCACCGAGCGCTACAAAGGATTCGAGTAGCAACTGATACACATAAATATTTGGTGCGTTCTCGTCTATACCTTTCCAAATAAGTTCGGAAAAATAACTACCATACGCGCATAATACTAAATCTTCTCTAAGAAAACGAAAACGGTCAATCACTTCGCCTTGTTCTAAAAACCCCATGCCACCATTCGGTGAAAAACTCGCAATAAATTCGCATCGAACGAACGGTTGTGTCACAGATACAAATCGACTTTTCGCTTTTTTAGCGCCGCGAGCGAGTAGTGATATCTTTCCCATTTCTTTGGTGTAGACCGTTAAAATTTTATTACTTTCCCCATAATCGATTGTTCGCAACACAATCCCTTCAATCTTCCTGTGCATCTCCTCACCACACTTTTCATTAGTGCGATACTTCTTCTGTGTCTTCTACATATTCATCGTTTTCTCCAACGATACTTTGGTCGATGTCTAACTCTTTATAAAGCAAATAACATTCTATCGAACCTGAGTGTACGAATGTATTCCATGCTAAATGTTTCATAGTAATCACCCTTTTCGCAAATTGAACGTCGAATAATTTTAGAAACTGTATACTAATTTTATCAAACCTCACATTGATTTGATAAGATTAGAATGACCTAAAGAAGTGAAATTAGTCCTTGTAAATTCTTCCGATTGGTTTAATACTCGTCTTCTCGGAACCCTAAATCACGCAAATGTGCGCTTTTATTACGCCAATCTTTTTGTACTTTTACCCATAGTTCTAAAAAGACACGTGTGCCGAGTAGTGTTTCGATATCTTGGCGTGCAAGTTGCCCTACTTTTTTTAGTAAAGCACCTTTTTTACCGATAACAATTCCTTTTTGCGAATCACGCTCGACAATAATTGTCGCTTGAATAACAACAACATCTCTGTCTTCTTTATGTTCCATCTTATCTACAAAACACGCAATACCATGTGGAATTTCTTCGTGCGTCAAATGCAATACTTTTTCACGAATAAGCTCGCCTACAACAAAACGTTCTGGATGGTCAGTCACTTGGTCTTTCGGATAATACATCGGACCTTCTGGTAAATACGCACCGATTTGTGTGAGTAGCGTATCGATATTCTGATCACGCAACGCACTTACAGGAACGATTTCCGCAAAATTATAAAG
>JBOFGC010000402.1:0-1630 GCA_051648945.1 Bacilli bacterium | reverse complement strand
CTTTACATACGCCGGCAACACTTGTTCACAGTTTCGAATACGAACGCACACAAACATGTTTGATACAACAGTTGGTGCATCAAGCTCTGGCACAACAGCAAACTTTACAACTGTGCCTCGACTCGCTACTAAAATGTCACCTGTTTGTGCAAAATAGCGTTCAGCATTTACGATTGGAAATTGTTCAAAACGCTCGGTTTGTAGTTCGCCATTTACGACGTCTTTTAACTGAATGGTAGGATACGTTTGTTTGCCTGTTGTAATTTCAGCTTTTGCTGGCAAATTTGCACCACGAATAAGTTCAGCAAAATCACCAATTCTCACTTTGTTCCTCACTTGATCTCGGTATACATCTTTATGAACAACATACTCCCCCGAACTCGATAAAACACTCTGGCTCTCGAAATATGTTTTCGGTTGCAGTACATAATCTTCTGCTACAATGTCCTCTTTTGAAACTACTTTCGCGAAATCAGTTGCTGTACACTTTTGAATTACAGTAACGATACTCTCAATGTCTTGTTCTGTAAATGTCGTCGTTCCACGTACTGTAGTTCCCATCTCCTCAGCATTCACAAACACAACTTTATCGGAAACGTTTTTCTTTTTATTAAACATGAGTAAAACAGGCGCAATTGCTGTCCATGTAAACAAACCGCGTGGTAATGCTACAATCGCCTCAATAAAATCGTTCTCTACGACATATTTTCGGAAATCTGCTTCTGGCTTCGAACCGCGGTGTAACACGCCACTCGGTACAACCACTGCCGCCCGACCTGTTTCGTTCATTGAAATAATCGCATGTTGCAAATAAGCTAAGTCCCCGTGCATTTTCCCTGTACGACCAAGTTCACTCGAAAAACGACCATAAACATCATATTCTTTAATTTGAACGTCTTCTAATTTTCTTCCAAATAATGAACGCATAGCAATGTAATCGAACGTCTTTAAATTTTCTCCTTCTATATGTGCAGGTTCAAACAACGTATCGCCAGTTGCAACGTGAATTTCTGATATATCGATGCCGTTTGCTAGCGCATTTAAATAGGCAAAGAGTACACTTTCACTCTGCATTTCTTGACCATATAGCTCTAACTCACTGTTGTAACAATGTGCTTGTACAAGTGTCCCACCCGTTGCAGCGACACCATCGTAAAACGAACCTTTTTTTGGCGCTAATATGTTGATCATGAGCTGACTTAAGCTCTCTGGAAACACCATTTCTCCCGTTGCTTTACGATTTGCAGTTAATGTCGTCTCAAGTAATGCCGAAAACCACGGACCACAAATTGCTGTATCTTGAAATTCTTCGTATGAAAGTGACGCTCCGTTCCATTCAATTAACAATTCTTTTAACGTTGCGTCAGGAATATCCGTAAATGATACACTCGACCAAACTTTTGCTTCTGGATGCGAGTTACGTATTATTGTAACGATTTGAGCGAACACTTCGTCAAGTTTTTTACCAATATTACTGTTCCATGATAAAACTGTTTTCCATGTTTGGATGTCTAGTGACTGTTGTAATCTCTCGTTCGTTCCTCCTAATTGGATAAAGCCTAATGCTGGAAGGGTGAAAGAAGTAACTTTTTCATTCCCTCTTACCACATCACTTCCTACCCATACTACT
>JBOFGC010000401.1:0-2176 GCA_051648945.1 Bacilli bacterium | reverse complement strand
GAATATTTCGTTGCGTTACTATCACTCAGCGCAATCGGAAGTTGGACCTGCACAAAAACCTCCGCATATTTTGCAAGCGCATCATAACCGGGCAACACAGTCACATCTTTTAGTAGACCGTTTCGCATATCAATCGTCGCTGTCAGTTTTTTTGAGAAAAAATGATTTTCTTCGGTTATTTTTACACCATAATCTTCCAAACTTTGTGTCGATTCGCCCTGCCCAACACCTAACATTAGAGCAATGACAGCAAACTTCGGAAATGATTTTTCAGCGCGTACACCACGCAAGTCGCCGTCCGTGACTTCTTTTACAGAATCAAAGTCTTTTGTATACTGAACAACAATTTTCTCCATTTCTTCCTTGGCTGCAAACTCACCAACAGCTAGCATCTTATCATTGACCAAAGGTTGGACCGCCACATCAATGCCTAACCACTTTGTCACTCGCACGTCCGCATCTACTTGTGCACACCCAGCGAGCAAAGCGAAACAACTTATAAGTATTAAACGCCTCATACAATGTCCTCTGTACTTTTTTCTATAGCATTGACAAAAACGAGGCTTCGCTATACCTATTATTTAAGAAAAAAATAGATAGAAAGAATTGCTCCGCTCAATAGAATAAACCCTCCGAGCGATGTACGCCCCTGATAAAAACACAGTCCAATGACAACTGCTGAAATTACTACTTCTAGCAATAATTTAGCTTCCTTTGAAAGCACAGTAGGACTTTTAGGTGCACCAAAATTGGCCCATATATACACAACAACTCCGCCAAGTGCAATTGAGGTTATCCATTTCAAAGGTAAAGTGTTCCCCATGCGAAACCCAATCATGCAGGAAACAACGACCAATAGTATTTCATAACAAAAGCGAATTGCAGATAACACCATATGTAGCATCATATACCGCCCTATTCTAAGAAATACAGCTATTCACTTTAATATAATTAACATTCAGAAATCTTTAATCCAATCGTCTACTTGTGAAAAATACTCTTTTGGATACGTATAAAACAGAACGGCATGTGCACCTTGTTTAAATGTATACATTTTTTTCTTACTCTGAATGGCATCATAAATTGCTTCTGCCATATAAGGAGGCGTTTGTGTATCCGTTTCACTATGAATAATGAGGACAGGAACTTTGGTACGCTTAATATGTTGTGCAACAACACTATCAGAATAGGAAAAACCAAGACGTAGCTTCGTCATAACATCTCCTGCTACAATGTTCCATTTTATTGGGAACGGTGTGCCTATTTTTTTCATACTTTGAGAAAGAATCGATTCAATATCACTTATTGGACTGTCTAATATGGCCCAATCCACATTTTCATTTGCAACATCACTCCCTAAAAAAAGACCGACAGTTGCCCCGCCAAATGACGTACCCCAAACCCCTATTTTCTTATCTTCGCCAATGGATTTACGAACATTTTGAAGCACATCCGATAAATCTTTGCTCTCCCAAACGCCGTATGTTGTATACTTCGCAGTATTGGCACCAGAACTTCGTTGGTCATACGTGACGACGTTGTACCCTTTTTTCAAAAAATGTTCTGCAACGGGATAAACTGTAATATGACTTCCACCTAGACCGTGCACTAGGATGATCGTATCTTTCTTTTTTTCATTACTTTTGCTCAACCAATACGTCGGAATGGTATGCTCTTGAAAGGATGACGGAATCTCTCCTTCTGTAACAGTATATGTTTTTTCAAAGTTCTGAACAGAAAAACCATACTCTTCTACTTTTTCTATTTCAATACGATTACTCGTTTCTTCATTCGTAACCATTTGCATTGAACGATCAAACACAAAATATCCCGTCACGAAAAAGATAATAATCGGTGCAACAATGATATTCAATATCACAAATCTACTGAGCCATTTTTTCATCACTTTTCTCTCCCCTTTTTGTTAAGATAGAGCATTCGCTTGATGTATGTCTCTAATTATTGTATCGCACATCATTTCTACGTACTAGACTTTTCTATATTTGTTAACAATTGCAATAATAGTTAGCGCGATCACTGCACCGCTTCCGTCGATGACAACATCTCTCCACTCTGCACTTCGTCCTGAGATAAAGTATTGATGAAATTCATCACTCATCGCATAAAGCACCGAACTCCATAATGCCGCTGTAAATGCCTTATTTTTTGAAAAAGT
>JBOFGC010000400.1:0-3280 GCA_051648945.1 Bacilli bacterium | reverse complement strand
TATGGTATTCCCTTAATTGTGGATAATACATTTGCAACACCGTACCTCTTTCGCCCATTTGAACATGGTGCACACATCGTTGTCCATTCAGCAACAAAATTTTTAGGTGGTCACGGAACGACAATCGGAGGCATACTCGTCGACAATGGTACTTTCGATTGGGAAAGTTCAGGGCGCTTTGCGTGCATGACAACACCGGACCCGAGTTATAATGGTATAAATTATGCAAAAGACGTAGGTGCAGCAGCCTACATAACAAAAGCACGCGTACAATTATTGCGCGATACAGGTGCATGTATTAGTCCGTTTAACGCTTTTTTGCTACTCCAAGGTATAGAAACACTTTCCCTTCGAGTAGAACGCCATGTTGAAAATACCCGAAAACTAATCAATTACCTAAATCAACATTCACAAGTAGAATGGATTAGTTATCCAGAATTGCCAAACAACCGATATAACGAAATCGCGACACGTGATTTTCCAAACGGAGTCGGTTCAATTTTCACGTTCGGAATAAAAGGTGGAAAAGAAACAGGTGCGGATTTCATTAATCATCTCGAAATTTTCTCGTTACTAGCAAACGTAGCCGATGCAAAATCACTCGTCATTCACCCAGCATCAACAACACATGCACAATTATCAGAAAGCGCACAACGTGCCGCCGGTGTAACACCAGACCTAATCCGAGTAAGTGTCGGCATTGAAAATATAACCGACCTAATCGCCGATTTTGAACAAGCATTCTCTAAACTAAAGTAAAAAACCTTGAACACGAGGGTAGCCTTTTTCACAACCCATGGATGAAAAGTTTTATCGCGTGCTCTATACTCCGCAAGGGAAGGCGGAGTCAGGGACCGGAGACTCCCGCGGGACAGGTAGCCAGGCAAGACCCCGCAGGAGCAGCCTTACCGCTGCCCCGCAGGAAAGCGAAGGTCCCTGACGGAGCCGGACCCAACTCGAAACAAGTGCCCGCGACCAAATAACAGAAGTTTTCATAGAAAAGGAAGAGTGATCCATATGAACACAACACAACAACTGTTTCAACACTCACGGAAACAATTATTAGCAGCAGTAAAAGGACTAAGCGAAGAAAACGCGCACATCATTCCACCTTTTGCACGAAACACCATCCACTGGAATATTGGTCATCTAATCGTGAGTCTCGACAATCGCTTATTCAAAGGATTAGCGCTAAAATCGCTAATCACAGAGAACTGGTATGAATCCTTTGTGCGTGGTACATTTCCAAAAGAACAAATAAGTGAAATGCCACCATTCGCCGAAGTCATCGATACGTTCGCACAACAGATCGAAGTCGTTATTAACATTCCTGAAGTGGACTTATTACGAGATTTTGCCGAACCAGTAGAAATTGTCGGTACAACATTGAGTAACGCAGCCGAATTGTTACAATTCATGGTATGGCATGAGAGTTTGCATACAGGCATTGTATCAACTTACGTAAAATATTTAGAACACACACATGAAACGCGAGCGTAGCCTTATTCACAACCCATGAATGAAAAGTTTTAACGCGACCATGAACACTTCGATGAAGGGTACGAAGACAGGCAACGGAGACTCCCGTGGAATCAGGCGGAAACGTGTGACCCCACAGGCGCGGTTTTTCGCCGAGGAGGCACACGGCCGCCCCACAGGACGCGGAGTTGCCTGGCGCAGTACCCCAAGCTCCGCACAAACATACGCGAGCCTCAACTATTTTCATAGAAAAATAATTCATACATCATCGTTGACAGTTCATTTTGTTAACGATGATTTCTTTTTTTTCTAAACCAATCGTGCTACGATAAAAAGGAAGTAAAAAAAGGGATGTTATTATGAAACTAATCATTGCAGAAAAACCAGATCAAGCGCAACGCTTAGCTGCACCGTTCGGATTCAAAAAACAACAAGGGTATTTAATTATTGGGAATTGTGACCGATTTCCAAATGGAGCCGTTGTTTGTTGGGCGGTCGGTCATTTATTAGAATTAGAACCACCAGAATTTTATGATCCAAAGTGGAAAAAATGGTCATTAGCTACATTGCCAATGATACCAAAAAGCTTTAAACATAGTATTTCAAAAGGGAAATCAAAACCCTTTTATGTGATTAAGGAATGGATCCAAAGTTCAAAAATAACAGAAATAATAATCGCAAGTGATGCTGGGCGAGAAGGGGAATTGATTGTTCGACTAATTTTGCACCAATGTCAAAATAAAAAGCCACTAAAACGTCTTTGGATTAGTTCATTAACTGAAAAATCGGTACGGGATGGCTTTAATAAGTTGCTCAATGAAGCGGATACGCGACCTCTTTTTGAAGAAGCATATAGTCGTTCTTGCGCGGATTGGCTCGTTGGTATGAATGCATCGCGTGCGTACACGCTATTGCTTCAACAAAAAGGATTAAGTGATGTCTTTTCAATTGGACGCGTACAAACGCCAACACTCGCACTAATTATTCAGAGAGAGTTAGAAATCGAAAACTTTATCAGTGTCCCTTATTGGGAATTGAATGCAATGTTTCAATGCGAAGGCATTCAGTTCAAAGGGAAATGGCACAAAGAAGGCGATAGTAAAATCGCAACACAAGAACTAGCAGAGCGGATGCATAGTTTTTGTATTGATAAAGATTTTACGGTTCAAAGTGTCGAATCAGAAGTGAAAAAGTTTCCACCACCCCTTCTTTATGCTCTGAACAGTTTACAAAAAGATGCAAATGTACGCTTTAAGTATTCTCCTCAGGAAACGCTCGATATTGCGCAAAAATTATACACAAAAGGACACATTTCTTATCCACGTTCTGATTCGAGTTGGATTACAAAAGAAGAGGCAAAAGGACTACCAAGTATTTTAAGTTCGATTGGTCAGTTACCGGAATATAAAGAGTATTTTCCTTTAGCAGTCGCATCTATCGCAACGAACAAACGTTATACAAATGAAAAGAAAGTAACCGATCATTACGCGATTATTCCAACTGAGTCAATACCAACGCTTTCACGGCTACCAGCAGAAGAACGTAATGTGTACGATCTCATCGTTCGTCGCGTATTAGCTGTGCACTGCGAAAGTGCAGAATTTCATTATACAACCATTCATACACTCGTAGCGGAGCGTGCAACATTTGTATCTAAAGGCCGCATCATGATTCAAGAAGGTTGGCGTAAAGTTGCAGGTATTAAAGAAAAAGAGGAAGAACAAACTTTGCCTAATGTAAAAGAAGGTGCAAGTGGTTCAGTGTGTGACTGTGAAGTAGTAAGCAAAAAAACGGAACCACC
>JBOFGC010000399.1:0-8162 GCA_051648945.1 Bacilli bacterium | reverse complement strand
CCATTTTTTTCTGAAGGCGCTCTTCTACTTCTTCAAGTGTCCAGTAGTAGCCTTGATTGTTTTGAACCCATTCAAAATAGCTCACTGTAACGCCTCCGCTTGAAGCGAGAACGTCAGGTACGATAAGTATTCCTTTTTCTGATAGAATACGAGTCGCCTCTACCGTTGTCGGTCCATTGGCTGCTTCAACGATTATTTTCGCCGCAATGTTATTCGCATTTTTTTCTGTAATTTGATTTTCGATGGCTGCAGGAACGAGAATGTCACATTCCAAAGTTAATAATTCTTCGTTTGTAATTGTATTTTCAAATAGATTCGTAATTGTGCCGAAACTATCACGGCGGTCGAGGAGGTACGGAATGTCTAGGCCGGCTTCATCATAGAGTGCGCCGTGTGCATCTGAAATGCCAATCACTTTTGCGCCTTTATCATACATGTAACTCGCTAAATAGCTACCTGCATTGCCGAATCCTTGAACAACAACAGTAGCACCTTCAAGCTCAATTCCTTTTATTTTCGCCGCTTCTTGAATGCAATAGACGACACCGAGTGCAGTTGCACGCTCCCGCCCTTCAGACCCACCAAGTACGAGCGGTTTTCCCGTGATAAAACCAGGACTATTAAATTCATCTATACGTGAGTACTCATCCATCATCCATGCCATTATTTGTGCATTTGTAAACACATCAGGTGCTGGAATGTCTTTTGTGGGTCCTACAAATTGACTGATTGCACGAACATACCCACGGGAAAGACGTTCAAGTTCTCCAAAACTCATACTTCGCGGATCACATATAATGCCACCCTTTCCACCGCCATACGGCACACCAACAATGCCACATTTCAAACTCATCCAAATAGAAAGCGCTTTCACTTCTGTTTCTGAAACATTTGGGTGAAAACGTATGCCGCCTTTCGTTGGTCCTACACTATCGTTATGTTGTGAGCGATAGCCAGTAAACACTTGCACTTTACCATTGTCCATACGCACGGGAATTTTTACAGTTAAAAAGCGGAGTGGTTCTTTTAAAAGTTCATACATTTCTTCCGTGTAGCCTAATTTTCTTAATGCATCTTTGATAATTCGTTGCGTCGAGGAAAACATTTTTTCATGTTCTTTATTTGACCGAGATTGTACCATATGTACATCCCCTTCCTTCAAACTATTCTAGAATACAATGTAATTATACAACAAAATCAAGAACACTCCTACAATTTAGATTTCTCTAACGAATTAACTTGAGACGAACTTTTTAACAAAGTCGTCTCGTCTTTTTAATTATTTAAGAAAATAATGGTAGATTTGTTGAATTGCTTGTTTTGAAAATATTACTTTTCCATATTCTTCGAGACGAATGGGAGAAATAGTTGATTGTTCGCCCCATTCTGAAATGATTGCATCACATTTCTCAACATGTTCAAACACTTCAAAAACAGTAAAAAATAGATAGTATCGTTCTTCAAAATGATAGACAGTGCCCGCGTTAATTCCCGTATAGTATAGCGCTTTTGCGCAAGAAATAACATCTTCCCATGAAGCAAAATAATATAATAAGTCGGGATAGATATCGAGGGTAATACGCATTTCAATCATATCTAAATTGCTTTCTTCTTCATCAAGTTCGCTTGCTGTCAACAATACAATCATTCCTTTTGTTGGCAAGGCAAACACTTCGACACTAACAATTCCATCGGGTACGAAACCTAATGAATCTTGACATTCTATAAATAAATCACCGAATACTTGTTCAATTTGATCGGCATGGTCCCACATTTCTTCTGCTATTAAACCACGCTCATGTAAATCACTTTCAGAGATAAACACTTTCACTTTGTTTTCATCGATTCGTTCCATTTTCATGTAAATCCCCTCCTGCATCCTACACATCGATGATTTCGTTGTACAGTTATAGTATGAAGGAACGAGATTTTGGTACATTGTACGCAAAAAAAGTCAATGCATACTCACATTGACTTTAACCGGTATCCAATCCATTCATTCCAATCTTGATGATAGTTTCCAATCGTATGACCACTCCATGGCCCTTCTACTATATGGAATGCACGTCCACCAAGTCCAACTTCCAAATTCGGAAAAGACTTTTCTACACTTTGAACGAGTTCCCACGTCGGTACGACATTCTCTTCTATTGTAGCACTCATAAATAAAAAGCCCGGTTGCACTTTTTTGATTACATCTGGTAAATCTTCGGATTGAATGGCAGCACCTAAATAGACAACATCGAACCCTTTTCTTCTTAAAAATAAAGTAAACAAGAGAATGCCCATTTCATGTGTTTCATTTACACCACACACACAGATTACTTTTGGTAAAAAGGGGTTCGGAGGAATGGAATGAAGCAACATACCGATTCTCGTACGTAAAAATTGCGATGAAAAATGTTCTTGCGCTGTAGAAATGACTCCAGCGTGCCATAAATCTCCTACTTCATAAAGAAGTGGAGTAATAATATCTTCGACTACTTTCTCTATAGAAAAAAAATTAAAGGCATCATTTAATCCTTTATGTGCACCCCACTCATCGTACGCTAAAAGTGACGTTTGCATCTTTTCTCGCAGTTCAACGGCACGGTTAGAAGGTGTATTTTCATTTTGCTCGGTTAATTGACGGTCCGCTTCATACAGTTGAACTGCCTGACCGATGGTGAATCCAGTTTGAACTTTCTCTATTAGAAATTCTATTATACGTACATGAGAATCCGTGTATAACCGATGTCCTGCTTCATTGCGAACAGGTGATATGATGTGATAACGTCGTTCCCATGCTCGTAACGTTCCTGGTTGAATTCCAAGCTTATTACAAATGGCTTTAATATTGTACTTCCCCATCTCTTCTGCCATTTTAATCCCCCTATACATTCAAAACGTCACACTTTGTTCAAAATCCCAATCTCATCGTATCACGAAGTTCGAAATTTTAAAACAAATTCGCTTATGATTTGTATAGGGTTTGTGCAATTAATTTATAGCATCCACTATTTTTTTGAATCGAGGAATTTTTAAAACCATATTCTCTTGTAACGTGCTATTGCTTTTTAGGTCATTCGCTATCCATATATGTACTGCACAATCTGGTGTTTCATAGAATTGTATACTGATGAGTTCGAGCGTATCCGCTGCTTGAACGACATACTCCTCCCACGAAACAACTATAGTACTGTCATGCATTTCACATTCACCGAATTCGGATGTATTTTCTTTATTTTCGGTCTTATCCTCTTCATTTTTATCTACTTCTGACTTTTGTTCAAGTCCGATAATATTCCCAATTGAAGTACTAAGCGGGGTCTCTTCTTTTACAAACACAAGCCAAAAAATAAAGATTACCGGTAAAATAAAATACAAACAAAGCAAAACAATAAAGAAAATACGCGATTCTTTTTTATTCTTCTTTCTATACTTTTCCGTACGTGATGGTAAAGGTTGTTCAACTTCACCCTTTTTATCTTTTTCTATCATGTGAATTCTTCCTTTGCTGCTGTTAATTTCATGTAGATTACGAGAATCCAATCGAGTAAAAAATGGGCAATGATCGTAATTGTAAGACTTTCCGTATATTGAAACAGTAGACCAAGCGCAATACTTGCACAACTTAATAAACTAAACAGAGCCCATTTTTTCAGATAACGTCCGTGTGCTACGATAAATAACACCGTTGCTAGCCAAAAACCACCATACCACTGAATTGTACCACGAAACAATAGTTCTTCCGTCACACTTACGAGTAGGCAAACAACACTCGCCTCGACCATTGGCATTTTCCCAAAAAATACAGCGTTGATGCCACCATCGTCTAACGCTGATTCTGGCAAAAAACGCTCTGCACAAAGATTCAATCCAACAATTACGAGAGCCACAAGGACTGCATAAAGAACTTCAACAGCGTTCCATTGAAACAACGAATAAAACGCTGTCCATGTCGTTCCGGCAATAAGATGAATCACAACACTTAGGAAAACTAGCAGAAAAAAAGTAATTCCAAGTGTTAATCTAACATTTACATTTTCATACTTCCCCATGATTTTGCTCCATTCTAAATAACTTTGCTAACACATCCTGCCATTCCGATTGTGTCTGTTGCTTCGTATGATTTGTGAATGATGCAATAATTTCGTCTGATCTGTCTTCGCAAACAGAACAACAGTAATTTGGTTTGGTGTTTAATGTTTCTTGATAAGGCGCTAGTAGCTGTTCGCGAATGCAATAGTTTGAAGTATACATTTGGCTAAGCATTCTATTTTTTTGAATTTTTTTCATAAGTTGACTGCTCGCTGTGTTGAAAATCGCTTCACAATTCCCAAAAAAACGTTCATAATAGTACGCTAACATTCGTTCAGTCGTTTCTACGACGGTTGGATTTAAGGCGTGATATGGAAGATAGGTTTGGTCTTTCGGTGTCGTATGGGCACGCCATTTCACGTAATGTTGTACCGTTTCAAGCGTTAATGCATTATTGACAATCCGCTCTAGTGCACTGTGTTCCTCACCTTCTACTACAAATAGAACGCTAAGGCTTTGTTTACCATCGCGACCTGCACGACCGATTTCTTGAATATAGTCTTCGATTGTTTTTGAGGGACTTGTATGCACAACCCATCGAATATTCCCTTTATTTACGCCCATCCCAAACGCATTTGTTGCACAAATCATATCCAACTCATCTTGCATAAATTGTTGTTGAATTAACATACGGTCTTCATTACTTAGTCCCGCATGATAATACGCTACATTTTTCCCAAGTAAACCGAGCGTCGCTGTCCATTCTTCGGTTTCTTTTCGCGACTGACAATAAAGTACACCTGCACCTTGTAACTGTTGCAGCGTCGCTAAAATTTGTGCCTTCTTTTCATTTTCTGAAGCACATCGTTTTACGACATAGTAAATGTTTTCTCGATTTGTAGGAAAAAGTATTTTTTTCGCCTGAACGATAGGTACGCCGATGCTATGCAAACAATCGTCCATACATTGTTCGTCTGCAGTTGCCGACAAAAGAACGACAGATTCAATTTGAAAGTGCAATATTGTCTGGGTGATGCGCAAATAGTCTGGACGAAAATCATGGCCCCATTGCGTTAGACAATGGGCTTCGTCGATTACGAGTAGTCCATAGCGTTGTTGACGCAAACGTGCACTTACAAAGTCATTTTGTAACATTTCAGGCGAAAGTAAAATAAATTGAAACTGATTGAGATTTTGAAGCGCATATTGTCGCTCTTCACTCGATAAAAAGCTGTTCAAAGCAACGACGGACGTACTTCCTAACTGCCGTAGTTGCTCGACTTGGTCTTCCATTAAACTGAGTAATGGGCTGACAACAAGTGTTGGAAGTTTCCTTATTCTTGACGGTAAATAGTAGCAAAGAGTCTTACCTCCACCCGTCGATAATCGCGCAAATACCACGCGTTCTTTAAGAATGCTCTCTACAATTTCTTCTTGTCCACTTTTGAACTGATTGTAAGGCGTGTATTGTTGTAAATAGTGTTGCATACTCATGCGCTTCCACCTCTTATTTTCGCTACTGTTAAGCGTAATTCTAAATAAGTAAGTTCTTCTCGCTCAGCAATACTTCGCATCAATTGACCGAGTTTTCGAGAAGGATGCTGTGTAATGACAGTCTGAATGCGTTCTCGCTTCGAATCACTTAACCATTGCTCAACATTGAAATGGGGCATTGTCGCACAAATTTCAAATAAATGGTCGCCAACTGTACTTTCTTTGACACGTCGTTTGTTGCATATGTCCTCGATGGAACTTCCTTGTTGTAACATTTCATATGTGGAACGTGCGGCTAATGTGAGTAAACAATCCGCACCTCGTGGAATGAGGAGCAAGAGTGTCGGAAATTGACTGCGCTGTTGCACGATATGAATCATCATTTTTGCAAAAAGTTCGTACGTAGAGCAAACAATCTCAAGAGGCGATTTGTTAAGCATCACCTCAAATTGTTGAACTGTTTTTGCACTTTGTCCAAACCCGCTCAACTGATTTACAAAAAAAGAACAAGTCTCATCGTCAAATATAGAAAGCACTTTCACGAGTTCTGTGTAAAAGGCATGCACTGCTTCGCTTTGGTCGCACAGTTGTGTACGATAAAATTCTCGTCCCCATTGTTTTATCCGTAATTGTTGAACCATTGGTGTATAGCTACTTTGTTCATATTGTTTGTTACTCATCATCTGTACACATAATTGCAGACGTTGACGAAACATCATTACAGTATGAATCCATTCCGCACGGTCTAACCATTGTTTCATATGCATCCTTTGTGGCATGTCCATCGGTGCTCTATAAAGGTAGTGTGTATTTTTATCTTGTTGAGAAGCTACATGCCCCGCTGCAACAAGTTCATCTAGCACATGTTGAAGCTCTTCAATTGAAAGTTTAGGGAGCAATCCGAAACACCCCACAAGGTTATATGCTTTACTATCATAAATCGTTTGCATGGAACGATAACCAGTCAAAATATTGTGCAGATGCACACAGCTTCGTGAATCTTTTGCGCGGCGAACCATTTCATAAACTAAAAAATGTAAATCTTTCATCCAATTACTCCCTCCTCTCTCTCTTTATTCTAACAAAAACCCTACAGTTTTGCCTTTTTTTCCGAAATTTATAAATTTGTTGCCATACTCGAGTGTTTTTTATTGAAAAGTTCTAAAAAGAGATATAAAATGTAAACGTAATCGTTTTATCTAGAGACGATTCCACAGAAATAGATATTAGGAGGCAATATAATGGCAAAGTATACTATCGTAGACAAAGATACTTGTATCGCATGTGGAGCTTGTGGCGCAACTGCTCCAGATCTTTATGATTATGATGATGAAGGTTTAGCGTTCGTAACGTTAGATGACAATATGGGTGTTGTTGAAGTACCTGAAGATCTTTATGAAGACATGGAAGATGCAGTAGATGGTTGCCCAACAGATTCGATTAAGATTTCTGAAATCGCATTTGAAGGCGACGCATTAAAATTCGAATAGCATGACCAATGAAACCAGTGTGTACTTTTTATACACTGGTTTTTCTTATTTTTAAAAGTTGGCATGCCCGCTCCATCACGCTCATACGTATAGTATGGGTTGTTTCCTCCTATGAAGCAAAAACCTAACGAAAGAAAACGCTTTCTAGTAATTTTATACTTTTTCACGAATATTAGATGTGAATTTTATGTGAATGTTAATAAAAATTTCACGCTTAATGTCGAAAATGTTTGAATTTTTAAACTTAACTTGCGATAATAACTATAATGCAATATTCTTTTCATACTAATTCATAAAAAGGGGTTGTTTCTATGTTTCGTATTTTAGTAGCTGATTCAATGAGTAAAGAAGGCTTAGCACCACTTTTAGAAACAGAAGGCATTGAACTTGTACAAAAGAAAGTGGAAGAAGTTCAAGAAGAATTACATACTTTCGATGCACTCTTCGTACGTAGTGCGACAAAAGTGACAGAAGAATTACTTGAAAAAATGCCAAACGTGAAGATTATTGCACGTGCTGGTGTAGGTGTTGACAATATCAACCTTGGCGCAGCAACAATGCGTGGTGTAATCGTTGTAAATGCACCAGACGGCAATACAATTTCAACATGTGAACATACATTTGCGATGATGCAAGCGGTTGTTCGTAAAATTCCACAAGCAGTTGCCAGCACGAAAAGTGGAAAATGGGAGCGTAATAGTTTCCTAGGTATGGAGTTAAACGGCAAAACGTTAGGAATTGTCGGCTTCGGACGAATCGGATCTGAAATTGCGAAACGTGCACGCGCCTTCAATATGAACATTTTAGTATTTGACCCGTTCTTAACGAAATCTCGTGCAGAACAATTCAATGTAAAACAAGCAGATATTGATACAATTATTAAACAATCAGACGTATTAACATTCCACACACCGCTTACGAATGAAACACGTAACTTAATTAACGCAGATCGTTTTGCGCAAATGAAAGACGGCGTTTATCTAGTAAACTGTGCACGCGGTGGAATTATTAATGAAGATGATTTATATGATGCAGTTAAGTCAGGAAAAGTAGCAGGAGTTGCGCTCGACGTATTTGCAAGCGAGCCAGCAACTGGAAATCCATTATTAGAACTTGATAATGTCATTGCTACACCACATATCGCTGCAACAACGAAAG
>JBOFGC010000398.1:0-7773 GCA_051648945.1 Bacilli bacterium | reverse complement strand
TGAATAGACCGATATTCTTAACTAACATTTCACGGTCAAATGTACGTGTTAATAGCTGTGGGCGCTCTGTTTCTGCTAACGCTAAGTTAAACATGAAAACTGCTACAACTGTTAAAACATATACGAAACGTGCGCGATAAGATACACGCTCTGTTGGAAATAAATCCTTTTTACGTCGTGATAAATACCAAAGTACAAAAGTATCTACGAAAATTAAAACTGTACCAATCGTCATAATTTCTTTAATACTTGAGCCTAAATCACCCATGTTGTCCGTTTGGAATAAGACAGGCAAAGTTACAAAATCATCATAGAAACTGTAGAACATTGCATTTCCTACTAGAATAAAAGTAAACAAGAAATTCGTAAAGATAATGTAACGATTTCTCCACTTTCCACTAATAAATAATGATAGTCCAAAAAATAGTAATAACGAGCTAAGCGGACTAATCAAAAGGATAAATTCTTGTTTTATGTTTTCAATATCGATGTCAAATGCAAATTTATAAATGACATAGGTTTTTACCCATGTAAGTGCGACAGCAATGATCGCTAACTTGTGCTTTGAGAATGTTTGTAAGTTCATTGCTAGTTCCCCTTTCTTGCTGTTCGAGTTATATTTCATAAACGTCCAAATTATCGTAACATCGCTCTAAATATTAAGCAACTGCAAAATCTGTGTATTTCGTGTAAATTTCCTTAAATATTTATTAACTTTTTCAAAACATCTGATGGCAATGAAGCTATCTTATCCTATAATAGAAAAAAAGCATATCTCCAAATTACTGGAAATATGCTTTGTTACTTTCTGAAATTAACCTTTTTTAACAAGTGATGCTGCACCATAGATTCCTGCATCATTTCCTAGCGTCGCTGCGTGTATGCTTAAACTGTTTTTAATCGCTTGGAATGTATATTGGTTATACACTTCACGAACAGGCGCTAATAACGCTTCTCCCGCGCGTGAAACACCACCACCTACAACGACACGTGTTGGATTTAAAATTCCACCAACTTGAGAGATTGCTAGACCTAAATGGAACGCAACTTCTTCTACTACTGCTTTTGCTAACGCATCTTCTTTTGCTAAATGTTCAAAAACGTCTTTTGCTGTTACATCGCCCGTTGTTTCAATAAATTGTTTTAATGCAGTACCATTAAATTCTTCTTTTTCTGCGTAACGTTTCGCAAGTCGAGCAATACCTGTTGCCGATGCATATAACTCTAAGCACCCTTTACTTCCACAACCACAACTCTCACCCTCACGAGGATTTGTTGAAATATGGCCAATTTCACCCGCTGCACCAACTGTACCACGAACAATTTGTCCGTTTGCGATTACACCGCCGCCAACACCAGTACCGAGCGTGATGACAACAACGTTATCTTCGCCTGCTCCAGCACCACGCCACGCTTCTCCTAACGCAGCCACGTTTGCATCATTGTCAATACTTACAGGTAATTCCGTCAGTTGTTCGAGTGTTTGTTTCACATTGAAATTACGCCATCCTAAGTTGACTGCAATGATCACTTCGCCTGTTGCCGCATCAACCGGTCCAGGTACACCAATTCCAATTCCACCTATCGAATCTTTTGCAATCCCTTTTTCTGACGATTTCTTTGCAACCTCTTCCGCAATTTGTGCTGGAATATGTGCACCATTCTCGTCTTTATTCGTTGGCACTTCCCATTTCTCCACTAATTCCCCAACAGCAGTGAAAAGTGCCATTTTAATTGTAGTACCACCCAAATCTACGCCGAATAACCATTGTTTCTCCATTTTTGTTCCTCCTAATATCCTCTATTATTTGCGATCGCATTCTGCAATTGCACTGTTGATTACGATTGTTGCCGCTTGGAAATCTTTTGTATCGATCATCTGTGATGTGAACATTTCTTTTAATTCACTACGCATCATTTCTAAATCACTTTTACGATCTCCTGTGTAAATAAACGTTCCAAAACGTTTCAAATGTTGTTGTACGTCATAAACTGTACGCATGTTGACACTAACCACCTTTTTATGTAGTACATTAGTTAAAATTATAGTACCACATCGCATAGACGTCAATAAAGCGTTTTCAGTTTTATGTTTTACAACACCATCGGCTCGTTATCTCGCATTTCGCGGAGGATGCGATTAGCAATTTTTTTTGTTAAGACATTGTAAGCAATCATATAGTAGAGCGGCTTACGAAATTTCATGAAAATGGTTACGAGCATGTAACCGAATAGAATGAATAGTAGTTTTTTCATTTTATCACCCCTTTATGGTTATAGGGTGTGACAAAATTGTAATTACATACGGGAGGGTTTTGATGGTGGATTTTCTATGAAAACTAGTGTAATTTGGTCGCGGGCGTTTGTTTTGAGTTGGGTTCGGCTACGTCAGGGACCTTCGCTTTCCTGCGGGGTAGCCGCAAGCCTCCTCGTCGCGGTAAAGCTGCTCCTGCGGGGTCTTGCCTGGCTACCTGTCCCGCGGGAGTCTCCGGTCCCTGACTCCGCCTTCCCTTGCGGAGTATAGAGCACGCGTTAAAACTTTTCATCCATGGGTTGTGAAAAAGGGCTACGCTCGCGTATGTTTGGTTGTTGTTTTTTATGGGTTCGTTTATATTATTTTAAAGAAAAAAACTCCCGAACGGGGAATCTCTTGGTAGAGTTCTGTCTGTTCGGGAGTTTTAATGCTTTACCTGTAAGGGTTTGGCTTATTGAAAATATTAAAGAACTGGAGCCATTGTTTCTTTTAATACTTTTACTGAATGATTCATTTTCACTTGCTCTTCTTCATTCAATTCAAGTTCAACTACTTCGATTAAGCCGTCACGTCCAACGATTGCAGGTACACCTGTGAATACGTCAGTTTGTCCGTAATGACCATCTAAGTAAGCTGATACTGGTAAGATTGAATGCTCGTCGTTAAGGATCGCTTTAACAACGCGCGTTAAGCTCATACCGATACCGAAATACGTTGCTTGTTTACGAGCGATGATGTGGTAAGCCGCATCACGAACGTTAACGAAGATTTTTTCTAACTCGTCTTTAGAGTAGCGCTCTGGGTTTTGCTCGATTACTTTAAGAACTGGTTTCGCTCCTAAGTAAGCATGACTCCAAGCTGCAAACTCAGTATCACCGTGCTCACCCATGATGTATGCGTGAACGTTACGTGGATCGATGTTGAAGTAATCAGATAACTCGTGACGAAGACGAGCAGTATCAAGTGTAGTACCTGAACCGATTACGCGAGCTTTTGGAAGACCTGACTCTTTCCAAGCTACATATGTTAAGATATCAACTGGGTTTGAAGCGATTAAGAAGATACCGTCGAAACCTGTTGCCATGATTTCTTTTACGATGCCTTTCATAATTGCTGCGTTTTTCTCAACTAAGTCAAGACGAGTTTCACCTGGTTTTTGGTTTAAGCCAGCTGTGATTACTACGATTTCAGCATCTTTACATGCAGAATAGTCGCTAGACCATACTTTTGTACGTGAAGGTGCGAAAGATACACCATGAACTAAGTCCATTGCTTCGCCTTCTGCTTTGTCTTTGTTTAAGTCCATAAGAACTAATTCTTCTGCGATTCCTTGGTTTACCATTGCATATGCAAATGCAGTACCAACAAAACCAGTACCTACAAGAGCAACACGATTTACGCCATTTGCCATTTTAAATTACTTCCCTTCTTATCTACGTTTTTCCCTTATGTAGGAAATCTAATCCATAGTTAATTGTAACGGATTTAAGTTTTATTTCCACAGTTGTAAACGTTAACAATCTGACAATAGTGTGAATAAAACTCTAATGCGAGTCTTTTTCTCACTCACATCTGTTTTAGTATTTTCAATTTCAGTGAATTTAATCAAAAATCATTCCTGCTGTGATTATTTGTTGGATCGTAATATCATGGCTTTCAACCGGTAAATTCTGTTTCATTTGCTCGCTATACGCAAGACCAATCGTATTACAAGACCTTCCTTCCAAATAGCGATCATAATACCCCCCACCCCAACCAATTCGCTGCCCTTCTACTGAGAACACAACGCCAGGCACAATCATAAGGTCGTGAAGATTTGGTACTAATTCCGTCGCTTCAGAGACATTGGATATTTCTTCAATGCCCCATTTATTTTTTCCCCACTTTGTTTGTTCATCTATTTTCAAAAATACCATTTTATGTTGATTCATTATATGTGGCACTGCAACTGTTTTATTTTCTCTTCTCGCCTCATCAAACACCTGTTGCGTACTAATTTCAGTTCGAAAATTCTTATATACAAAAACACATTGTGCTTCTTTCCACTGTTTTAATGAAAATAACGTTTCATAAATTCTCTCTTCTTGGGTCGCACGTTCATATTCCGTGAGGTTCTTTACCTTATGTAAAACACTATCTCGAATCATAACCTTATCCATATAACACCTCGTCAATGTACCCAGAATAAGAAAAAAGCAGCTAGACGTTAGTCTGCTGCTTACTTTGTTTCACGGTGTACTGTAGATTTTTTATCGCGTGGGCAATATTTTTTAAGTTCTAAACGGTCAGGGTTGTTACGTTTATTTTTCTTTGAAATATAGTTACGCTCTCCGCACTCAGTACATGCTAATGTAATGTTAACGCGCATCGTGTTCCCTCCTTAACTCTAAATCGGACTTATTAATAATAACACTTTTTAAATGTAAAATCTAGTATAGATTTACTTTTATTCTATAGACAGTAAACTGTTTCGTGCACGTCAGAATTATACTATACAAGCAATTTAAACGCAATGCTTTTTTACAATGCACTTCAAAAAGATATCCCCTTGGAAAAAAGCCAAGGGGAATTGGGCTTACATTTTTAGTTGTTGTGTTCAAACTTCTTTCCTTTTACAAGGTAAACAATGTTCTCAAGAATATTTGTTACATGATCAGCAGAACGTTCAATATAACGCGCGACAAATGACATTTGTTGCGCTGCACTCATCTGACTCTTCGCTTCTACTTGCAATAACAACAACTCACGTACAAGCTTTGCATACAAATCATCGACAACATCATCGATATCAATTGCCTCTTTCGCTAATTTCACATCTTCTTCATGATACGCTTTTAGCGCTTTCGTAAGCATAAGTGATGTCTGTTCAATCATTTCTTTCACAATATTCGTATCATACGCAATGTCGGCATCTCCAATACGAATAACAGCTTTCGCAATATTTACAGAGTAATCACCAATACGCTCTAATTCAGCCGCAATTTTAATCGCAACGATAATACGACGTAAATCCGTACTTACAGGTTGTTGTTTTGCAATCAACCAGATTGCAGTATCATTTACTTCTTCTTCAAGCGTATCAATTGCATCGTCATTTTCAATAATTGTTAGTGCAATTTCAACGTCTTTTTTTACCAATGCATCTAAAGCAAGCGCTAACGACTCTTGGCAAAGTTCACCTTGTTCAATTAATTTATCGTGTAATAAATTTAAATCGGATGCAAAACTTTCTCTTGCGTTCATAATCGTTCCTCCTTAGCTGGCTAAAAATCAACCAAATCGGCCTGTAATATAGTCTTCTGTACGTTTGTCAGTTGGCGTAGTGAATAGTTTCGTCGTTTCAGATAACTCAACGATTTCACCATTTAGGAAAAATGCCGTTTTATCTGAAATACGTGCTGCTTGTTGCATGTTGTGCGTTACGATAATAATGCTATAGTTTTTCTTCAAATCTTCCATCAATTCTTCTACTTTTAATGTAGAGATTGGATCTAGTGCCGATGTCGGCTCATCCATTAAAATAACATCTGGCTCAAGTGCAATCGTACGTGCAATACAAAGACGTTGCTGTTGACCACCTGACAGGCCATATGCATTTTCATTTAAACGGTCTTTTACTTCTTCCCATAGCGCTGCGCCTTTTAAGCTCTTTTCTACGATTTCATCAAGAACTTTTTTATCACTAATACCGTGAATTTTTGGTCCATAAACGATATTTTCATAGATTGATTTTGGGAACGGATTTGGTTTTTGGAACACCATACCTACATGCGTACGAAGTTCTTCAACCGGCATTGATTTGTCAAAAATGTTACGGCCACGGTAGATAATCTCTCCTGATGTACGAACAATTGGAATCATCTCAACCATGCGATTTAATGTTTTAATGTACGTCGATTTACCGCAACCTGACGGTCCGATAATTGCCGTAATTTCATTTTCATATACGTCCATGTCAATTTCTTTTAATGCTTGGTCATTGCCGTACCAAAGATTTAATTTCTTCACTTCAAATACTTTATCTTTGCTTACTGCTTGCACATCATTACTTACAACTTTTTCTTTAACAACCGTTGAAATCATGTCTTATTCTCTCCCTTAATTATCTTTTTGAGTATTTGTTACGAATCCAAATCGCAACTGAATTTAATAGAATTAAAATTACTAGTAAAACAACAATCCCTGATGCCGCCACGAGATGAAACTCTGGTTTTGGTCTTGATGTCCAATCGTAAATTTGAATCGGTAATACCGTGAACTGGTCCCAAATACTTTGCGGAATGTAGTTAATGTACGCCGCTGCTCCGACAACTAATAACGGACTTGCTTCACCGATTGCACGTGAAAAAGCTAAAATACATCCTGTTAAAATCCCTGGTAAAGCTGATGGTAAAACAACACGCATAATCGTTTGCCATTTCGTTGCACCTAAACCATACGACGCTTCACGAAGTCTAGTTTCAACCGCACGAATTGCTTCTTGTGTACTCACAACAATTACTGGCAAGATTAACAAACTCATCGTTAGTCCACCTGCTAAAATACTTTGATCAAACTGAAACAGTCGAACAAAAATTGTTAGTCCCAACAAACCAAACACAATCGCTGGAACGCCAGCTAAATTTTTAATGTTTACTTGAATAAAACTTGTAAAGGCATTTTTTGGTGCATACTCTTCTAAATAGATTGCTGTTCCTATACCAACAATTGTTGAGACTGGAATAACGATTAACATAATCCCGACTGTACCCGCAATTGCTGCAAAGATACCTGAACGCTCTGGTAAACGTGATGCCATATTCGTTAAAAAGTCAAAGTCTAAATAGCTACTTCCTTGAGTCAATATACGTGCGAGTAAAACTACGAGCATAACTAACGCAAAAACTGTCGCTGCTATAAACAATCCTTTGAAAAGCTTATTCTTAAAGGTACGTCGATTAATGTTTTCGACAACCGTTGCTGTATCTAATTGACGCATATTAATACTCCTCTCTAAACTTGTTCGAAATCCATTGGGCTAAAAGGTTCATGACAAGCGTAAATACGAACAACGTCATACCTACAGCATACATACTGTAATAGATCGTCGTTTGATAGCCTGCATCTCCAAAGCTAACTTGAACAATATAAGAGGTCATTGTTTGAATCGATTCAATCGGATTAAATGTTAAGTTCGGTGTTGCTCCTGCTGCAATTGCTACAATCATCGTTTCACCAATCGCTCGACTGATCGCAAGTACAATACTTGCAATAATGCCAGAAAGCGCTGCTGGTAACACAACTTTAAATGTAACTTCTAGTTTTGTCGAACCTAAGCCGAATGCACCTTCACGTAGCGCAGTAGGAACTGCACTCATCGCATCTTCACTCATTGATGCAATCATCGGCACAATCATAATCCCCATGACAAGACCAGCACTTAACGCACTGTATACTTGCATTTCAATACCTAACAAATCAAAGAGCCATGTTAATATCGGCGAAACAGCTGTTAAAGCGAAAAATCCGTATACAATCGT
>JBOFGC010000397.1:0-6326 GCA_051648945.1 Bacilli bacterium | reverse complement strand
GGATTCTCTATGGAAAGAACATTCATAAGCAGAAAAGAATCGCAAGTATTACGAAAATAATGACGGCTATTCTTGCAATTGAATCGGGAAAGATGGAAGAAACAGTGACAATAACACCGAGTATGTTACGTACGGAGGGCTCAAGTATTTACCTCGTTGCAGGGCAAAAAATGAAACTTGAAGATTTGGTGTATGGACTTATGCTTCGTTCAGGAAATGATGCGGCACTTTCGATTGCAGAGTATGTTGGCGGAAGTAAAGACGGCTTTGTATATATGATGAATGAAAAAGCGGCTGCTCTCGGTATGAAAAATACAAACTTTGATAACCCAAGCGGACTAGACACGTCTGACCAACATTATTCAACGGCATATGACATGGCACTACTCACACGCTACAGTATGGAGAACCCAACGTATCGTGAAATTACAGGTACAAAAGTACATCGCGTTCCTGCAAGTGATGGGAAATGGGTGTGGACATGGAAAAATAAAAATCGCTTATTAACAGAACTGTATCCGTACACGACAGGTGGAAAAACAGGATTTACGAAAAAGGCACGCCGAACGCTCGTAACGTCGGCGACAAAAGAAGAATTGGATTTAATTTGTGTCACTTTAAATGACGGCGATGACTGGCGCGATCATTCCGCGCTTTATGAAAAAGCGTTCAAGACCTATCATATGCGCACAATTATTAAAGCGGGAAAAGTACCGAAAAGTAAGAGTAAGTATGTGAAGTATGGCGTTTTTGTTGATAAACCGCTGTATTATCCACTTTCAAAGGATGAAGAAAATGCGGTAAAGCTTAACATTGAATTAATGGATATGAAAGGTGAAATTGATTATAAACGAGGAAAAACAAAGATTGGAAAAGTAGAAGCAACTCTAAATGGACAAGTCATTGGCGTACGTCACGTGTATGCTTACTCCAAAGAAGAGTCATTTGCGACGTTTTTTGTGGGCGTTTTTGAAGATATGTTAGGAATGAGTTGAAATGATTAATATCATTTGGGTGATTATGTTTGTCATTGGCGTTGTATTTGCTGCGCTAAATGGTAGGGTGAATGAGGTGAATGCGGCTATTTTTTCAGGTGGAAAAGATGCGGTGCAACTTGTTCTTAGTTTAGTGAGTGTTCTTGTGTTTTGGGTTGGAATCATGCGTATTGCTGAAAAGTCAGGATTGCTTGAAAAATTTGTTGCATTCGTTTTTCCGCTCGTCGCTAAACTTTTTCCTGAAGTACCGAAAAATGATGCTGCCATGGGATATATCGTATCGAACATGGTTGCGAATCTTTTCGGGCTCGGAAACGCTGCGACACCACTTGGCATAAAAGCAATGGGTGCTTTGAAAAGATTAAACAATGATTCGGATGAAGTGAGTCGTTCGATGACGACGTTTTTGGCAATCAATACAGCAAGTATCACCCTTATTCCAACCACAGTTATTGGTATCCGAATGGCAAATGGCGCAGCAGAACCGAATGACATTATTTTGGCGACGATATGCGCACAAGGCGTAAGTATGATTTTTGCTGTATGTATTGATCGATACTTTTACTTCCGTCGAATGGCGAAGCAAAGAAAGTAGAGGGGAAAAAGATGAATTGGATTGCAATGGCAAGTGCCTGGTTTGTTCCCGTTTTAATATGCGGCGTCCTACTCTATGGAACGTACAAAAAAGTACCAACATATGAAGAGTTTGTTGAAGGTGGAAAAGAAGGATTGCAAATGAGCATTAGCATTTTACCTTTTTTAATCGGCATGCTCATATCAATCAATGTATTTCGTGCATCAGGCGCTCTTGATGCGTTAATCGATATTATGCGCCCTCTGCTTGAGGTGTTTGGCATTCCAGCAGAAATTGTTCCACTTGCTCTCATACGCCCAATAAGCGGAGCAGCAGGACTTGGTATTGCGAACGACTTGATGAGTACATATGGCGTCGATTCGCTCATTGGGCGAATGGCGGCCGTTATGCAAGGAAGTACAGATACGACATTTTACGTTCTGACGGTGTACTTTGGCGCGGTCGGAATCAAGAAAATGGGTGATAGCGTAAAAGTTGGTTTGCTTGCGGACGCAGTTGCAATTGTTTGCAGTATTTTGTTTGTATACTTATTATTTTAGTGAAATAATCGTGTCTTTGCTTTCAATAGTTGTTTTCTTGCTCATTTTTGCGTATGATTAGCGAGTAAGAAAGTAGAGGTGTTGAATATGCAAGAACGTATACAAAAGGTGATCGCAGCAAGCGGTGTTGCATCACGACGTAAAGCAGAAGAATTGATTACACAAGGTCGTGTAACTGTAAATGGACAAGTGGTAAACACGTTAGGTTCAAAAGTTAGACCAACAGACAAAATTACTGTCGATGGAATTCAATTAGAAAAACAAGAGAAGTACTATATTCTATTTTATAAACCACGTGGTGTCATTTCAAGTGTGTCTGACCCACAAGGTCGTCGCTGTGTGTCGGATTGGTTTAAAGAAATACCAGCCCGTTTATACCCTGTTGGTCGATTAGATTATGATACAAGTGGTCTTATTCTAATGACAAACGACGGTGACTTCTCAAATATGCTTATGCATCCGCGCTATGAGATTAAAAAAACGTATGTAGCGAAAATTAAAGGCTACGTGTCTCGTGAAGACCAAGAACAGTTAACACGTGGCATTATGCTTGAAGATGGTAAAACTGCGCCAGCAAAAGTGAATCCAATTAGTTTTGATAAAGTGAAAAACACAACACTTCTTGAAATTACGATTCATGAAGGACGCAATCGCCAAGTTCGTCGTATGTTTGAAGCGCTCGGACACAAAGTGGACAAACTTAGACGTGAATCGTTTGGTTCATTAAACTTAAAAGGTTTAAATGCTGGTGAATCACGTCATTTAACGTTCCACGAAGTAAAGCAACTTAGAAATATGAGTCAGAATAAGCAAAATTAAGACAATTTCATTAAAAATTTGCTACAATGGATACGAAGTCTTGTACAAGGCTTCGTATTTTTCTATGGAATCACACGATGTGTGATTTTCAGTGGGTGTTACGGGGGGAGTAATATGAACAAGCGCACACTCCAACGTGTCGCAATATTAGCAATTTTAATTGGTTTAGTAGCCTATGCTGTCTACTCGAATTTTATCGAGAAACGCGATGTCATCGTCGTAGGAGGAAATGCACCAGATTTTTCACTTGTAGCTACAGATGGGACGCAATACAAACTCAGTGAACTACAAGGGAAACAAGTAATGGTAAACTTTTGGGGCACATGGTGTAAACCGTGCGAACGTGAAATGCCAGTAATGCGTGATTTTTATAATCAATATAGTAGCAAAGGAATCGAAATTCTTGCGGTTAATGCTGGGGAAACGGAACTTGCTGTAGACGCATTTAAAACAAAATATGATTTACCATTTCCTCTTCTAATTGATGTCAATCGTGATGTAATGGATGCTTATTTTATTAATCCATTACCGATTAGCTTTTTTATTGACGCCAATGGGGTAGTGACTGATATTCACCAAGGCACTTTAACACCTGAAATGATGTATTCGTATTTCGAAAACGCGGGAGCAAAACTTGCTTCATAAAGTAAGATGCAACCAAAGGAACTGGGGGGCTCCTTTTGAACGTCAAATGTAGTTGTGGACATGTAAGTCCAATAGGAATTAGTTTTTGTGAACATTGTGGTGAACCAGTAGCACAAGATCAACAATTGCTTGATATGCGCTATGAAGGTACGGCACGACGTTCGATGAAGAGTAATAAATCGATAATAGATAGTATTTGGGCATTTTTTTCAAGTGTTAAAATCGCAGTCGTTCTTATCATTTTAACGCTCATCGGTTCGGCAATAGGCACAATTTATCCGCAACAAATGTATATACCTCAAAATGTTGATCCAGCTACATTCTATGCGGAAACGTATGGATTTACAGGAGAATTGTATTATACACTCGGTTTTCATGATTTGTATGGTACGCTTTGGTATATGCTACTCGTTGCAAGTATCGGTATCTCGCTTGTTGTATGTAGTCTAGACCGTGTAGTTCCGCTGTATAAAGCGTTAAACAAACAAGCAACAGTCCGAACAGCGAATTTTATGCGTCGTCAACGAATGGTCGGTGAAAGTAATGAGGCGTTGTCTGATGATGACGAAGCGTTGTTTATTCATCGTTTAGAGCGAGCAGGCTATAAAGTAAAGCAACAAAAAGACGGTTTTCTAGCGGAGAAGAATCGCTTTTCAAGATGGGGTCCATACGTGAATCACATCGGATTGATTCTCTTTTTAGGGGGATTATTACTTCGTAGTGTGCCTGGCATGTATGCTGATGAAGTATTTTGGATTCGTGAAGGGGAGACACTTGCCGTTCCGGGAACGAATGGGCAGTATTTTGTTCGAAATGAAGAATTTACTTTTGAAACATATGAGAAAGAAAATGAAAAAGAAGCGTTCGGAAATGCAATAGATCGCGTCGGAAGTGGTAACATTCCGAAAAACTATGAAACGAAAGTAACTTGGTATATGAAAAACGAGAATGCGCTTCCAGGAGCAAACGATGCATTAGTCGAAGTGCAAAAAGGAACGATTATCGTTAACGAGCCAAACATATATGACGGTTATGGATTGTACCAAAGTGATTTCAAGGCCGATGAATTACATACGATGAGCTTTCAGTTAATGAATAAAAGTTCAAGCAACGTCGTCGGAACATTCGAAATTGACTTATCAAAACCGGAAAAAGTTTATGAAATTGCAGAAGGCTATTCTGTTGAAATTAAAAATTATTATCCTGATTATGTATTTGATGAAGGAGAAATTAAAACACTTACTCGTGCGCCAAACAATCCAGCATTTTTAATGAACATTATTTCACCTGAAAAACCAAAAGGTGAAGTTGCTTTCATTGCGATTCAACAGAACATTGAAGCGGAGAATAAAAATGTCTATAAAATTGGATTTAAAGGCATTACAACTCGTGATGCGAGTGGTTTGATCGTGAAACTTGACCGAACATTACCTATTCTATCGATTGGTGGAGTAATTTTCATGATTGGTTTGACTATGGGGATGTATTGGCATCATCGACGATTATGGTACCGTAAAAATGAAGACGGGACGCTTACAATCGCACTTCATACGAATAAAAACTGGTATGGCATGAGTAAGGAAATCGAAAAAGTGAGCAATGAACTTCAAGTTCCTACAATTGTAGACAAACTTGATGAATAATTTTAAGTATTTTTTGGGGGAGGAATTGCTTTATGGCAGCGGTGAGTAGTAATTTATTACTCTTTGCATTTGTTGCGTATTTAGTTGCAACGTTCATGTTTGGGGGAGCTTTAAAAGACAAAGGCCAAACTTCTAGTCGTTGGGGGACGATTGGAATTAGTCTTTCGATGATTGGATTTTTCGCACAACTGGGATATTTCATTACACGCTGGATTGCAGCAGGTCATGCGCCAGTGTCGAATTTGTTTGAGTTTATTACGTTTTTCTCAATGGCGCTTGTATTCAGTTTTATTATATTTTATTTTATTTATCGCAGTGCATTTATTGGAATGTTTGCACTACCGATAGCGGTAATTATTATTGCGTATGCAAGCGTGTTTCCGCGTGATATACAACCGCTTGTACCGAGCCTGCAATCGCATTGGTTACAAATTCATGTAACGACAGCTGCACTTGGTGAAGCAATTTTAGCAATTAGTTTTGTTGTAGGCCTTGTGTATTTATTGAAAACAATCGATTTCTCAAGGGGAAGTAAAAAGACGTTCTGGATGGAACTTGTCCTATATTTCATGCTTGCAGTTGTCGGTTTTGTTGGTGTAAGTACAGCTTTTTCAGCGTCAGGTTATAGTGTCACGTATGAATGGGCAAATCCTGCAGGAAAAACGAAAGTTGAGAATTTGACCTATACGATGCCAGTGCTCGTTGCGCCACATGGTGGTAAAAAAATTGCAGGCGATCATTGGGTTTCAAACATTGAATTGCCTGAACGATTGAATGCAAAGAAAACAAATAGTGTCCTCTGGGGCGCACTAACAGGTGCTCTCGTTTATGGCGCAATTCGACTATTTACGCGTAAACGTTTAGGCGCATTGTTACAGCCGCTCGTTAAAAATGCGAATACGGAATTGCTTGATGAAATTGGCTATCGTGCGGTAGCGGTAGGTTTTCCGGTATTTTCACTTGGTGCTTTAATATTTGCGATGATTTGGGCGCAATATGCATGGAGTAGGTTTTGGGGATGGGACCCAAAAGAAGTGTGGGCACTCATAACATTTCTTTTTTATGCCGCATATTTACATTTGAGGCTGAA
>JBOFGC010000396.1:0-2733 GCA_051648945.1 Bacilli bacterium | reverse complement strand
CTTGTTCACTAAGTGTCGCAATAATTCGAGCACGCGCTGGTTTACCATTTTTCGGTGCCTTTGTCCGCATATCCCAATACAACAGAGAAATGGCTTCACCAAACTGCGTATATTTCGTCACATAGTTTAAAAATTGCTTTTCTAAAGAAAAAACATCCACTTCAATCACCTCTATCTTTTTCTCTTCATTGTATCATAATTCGAAAAAATTAAAGTGATTGAGTAAAAAAAAGAACGCACAAAAAATGCTTGTGCGCTCCTGTTTACCTAAAAATAGGGATAGATTATTTATTTACGATTTGCCCAGTATTGATAATAATCAGCACGGATAAATCCATTGAATAGTTTACGTTTTTTCGTTGCGTCTTTACCATAGAATGTTTCAAAATCTTCATCACTCGTTAACACGTACTTGCTCCAACCTGGTTGTGCTTCGAAAACTTGTCCCATGCTGCGATATAATTGTTCAACAGCTGTTTTTTCGCTCAAGCGCTCTCCATAAGGGGGGTTACAAATGATAATTCCGCGCTCTGATTTTGGATTCCAGTCTTTCATTTGCATTTGTTTAAATGAAATTACATCATGCAGTCCAATTTCTTCGGCGTTGGCTTTTGCAATTTTGATCATACGCGCATCAATGTCTGTACCAATAATTTCTACAGGCACATCATATCGCGCTTCGTCTTCTGCTTGCGTACGAACGTCTTCCCAAATCTTCTTGTCCATCCAGCTCCACTCTTCTGAAGCAAACGAGCGATAAGAACCTGGCGCGATATTTTGCGCAATTAACGCAGCTTCGATTGGAATTGTCCCAGAACCGCAAAATACATCATGAAAAGGCATATCTGTGCGCCAATTTGCGAGTTGAATGAGTGCTGCCGCTAGTGTTTCTTTTAACGGCGCTTCGCCTTGCTCCAAACGATAGCCACGCTTATGAAGACCTGCTCGTCCTGTTGCATCGAGCGTAATTGTTGCAATGTCATTTAAAATCGAAACTTCAAGGCGATACAACGCGCCTGTTTCTTCAAACATCGAATGATGGTTGTACTGAATTTTTAATTTTTCTACAACCGCTTTTTTCACAATTCGTTGACAATCAGAGATGCTGAAAAGTTTTGACTTTACACTTTTACCATCAACTGGAAAACAACCATCTAACGGGATATAACGTGCCCAATCAAGTGCTTTTGTTGATTCAAACAATTGATCAAACGTTGTTGCGCGAAATTGGCCAATTTGGATTCGAATACGATCAGCTGAACGCAACCAAAGATTTGCACGTGCGATTGCTGTATCGTCACCTTTGAAAATGATTTTTCCATTTTCTGTTGTTGGTTCATAACCTAATTTTTTTACTTCATTTTTAACTACACTTTCAATGCCCATTGCTGTTGTTGCAATAATTGTATGTTGTGTCATAGTATTTCCTCCTAATGACCGTTTCTTCTCTTATGTAGAATATCCTAAAATAACGTTTCTTTTCCATTACTAAAAACAAAAAAGACCATCTTCTACAGATGCAAACACGTTGCAAAATGAAAAGACAGTCTTAATTTTTTAATCATTGACGACTAGAGTTGCTCTATAAGCCATGTTCTGTTCCGGTGTACTGCAATCGACCGTCACGTCTCGCACTACCGGTGGTAATCATCTATCTACAGAAAAACTTCTGTCCTAAGTTTCCGTTTAATTCCAGAAACTCAAGTTCCCCTACCAAATTTGGGTTTCTCGCTCGAGGGGTTTACCGCGTTCCACTCCGTTCATTTCTTCACGGACTACGTCACTGTGGCACTTTCAGAGTATTACAACCATATCCTAAGACTTAGGTTGCCTCCCCGCCGTTAACCGAAACCGGTTACCTTAGCTTATTTTTTGGCTAAGCACGAACACTACGATCGTCTCAGACCGTGCGAGCATGGACTTTCCTCTACAACTCAATAATGGTTGCAGCGATTACCCAAACAACTCTAGAACCTCACTTATTATAGACAATAAAAGTATAGAATGCAACCCATTGTTGAGAATGAAGTATATTCTGAAAATTATTCGTATAACTTATTTCCGAAAACATGCTTTTCTAAATGGGACAAACGACGAAGAATATCAGGTGTATTCGGCGAGTACGCACTAATTGTGCGACTTTTTTGGTCGTCATTTTGTTTTTTCAAACGAGCATTTTCACTTTGTAAGTCTTCTATAGTTTTCTGAAGAAGTTCATAATCTTTAATTACTAAATCTAAAAAGGCATCCACTTCATCTTGCTTATAGCCTTTAAGAGCCGTTTTAAACTCATGGTCGACAATTTTTTTTATTGTTAAACGTGTGTTCGGCTGTGTCATCTCAATCACCTCACATAATTTCTATGTATCCATTTTTTCAAAAAAAAGAAAGAATGTCAATGATTGCAGAGATTTATTCGTATTTTTCTAAAAAACTACTTGGATACGGTAGGACTTTTTCTGGTGTAGGGTGTTACTACGCTAGACGAATACGCACGCCTTCTCTGTGACATCTTAGGTACTTGGTTTATCTGTAATTACTCGTTTGTTACGGAACTTCAGCTGTTTTGTACGCAAATTCGGGACTTTGTTACGCAACTTAAACCGATTTATACGCAAGTTCTGGACTTTGTTACGCAACCTAAACCGACTTGTACGCAAGTTCGGGACTTTGTTACGCAACTTAAACCGATTTATACGCAAGTTCTGGACTTTATTACGCAACTTAAACCGA
>JBOFGC010000395.1:0-3441 GCA_051648945.1 Bacilli bacterium | reverse complement strand
GTTATCAACGTATTTCGTTCCTTGACTCGCATTTATCTCTACTTTTAACCCGTATGGATTATAAGTCATTGATGCTTCCTTATGGCCATCAAAGCCTTCATCTAAACGAAGTCCTGCTGCACCCATTTCATGGAAGAATGATAAATCATTATATGAAATTCCTAAGTCATCAAATACACGAGGTGCGATGTCTAGAATTACTTCCATGCCTAAAGCTGTAGCATGTCCAATAATATCTTTAAACTCCGCTGCGATTTGTTCTTTTGGTGCATTTACTGATAGTAGGCAAGTAAATACGCGTTTAAATCCATATTTTGCTGCTAATGATAAATATTCTTTGTCCTTCTCTGGTGTGCTATGTTCTGGATAAATGGAAACTCCTAAACGTTTCATGACAATCCCTCCACTTTTTCTACTGTTTGAATTATTTCTGAGCTGTTACTTTGTATAAGTTTACGATTTCGATTGCTAAGTCTTTTAATGTCATTGCAGTCATTAAGTGATCTTGTGCATGGATAAGTAACATTGAAATCTCTGTTTTTTCTCCACGTGCTTCACTTTGAATAAGTGATGTTTGTGCAGAGTGTGCGTTTCCGATTTCTTCACTAGCTTGTTGTAGTAATGATTCAGCTTCTTCAAACTCTCCGCCTTTAGCTAAGCGAATTGCTTCCATTGCCATACTACGTGCATTTCCAGAAAATAAAATAAGACTCATGATTGTTTGTTCCATAATAGTAATCTCCCTACTGTAGTTTTATACATTCCATTACCCAATAATATAGAAGTCTATACAACGTCTATTAAAAAATTTTATATACATATGTAAGCTGTTTGCATAGTATATGCAAACAGCTTACATTGAGAACACATTAAGTTATCGAAGTTAATTAAGCTTTAAGAGCTGCTTCAGCTTCAGCTTCGTTACGAGTCGCAACTTTATCAGAAGCGATTACGAACGGTAAGTAGATTGCAAATGCAACTGCGAAGTTGATTACTTGTAATAATGCGCCCATGAAGTTACCACCAGTTACCATCCAACCTGAGAAGATAGGAGGTAAAGTCCAAGGAACTAATGCTACTGTTTTAGGAACAAATCCAGACGTCATTGCGAAGTATGTGATTGTTGTTAATACAGTTGGTACGATGATCCAAGGTAAAAGTAATACTGGGTTTAAGATGATTGGCATACCGAAAATTACAGGCTCATTGATGTTGAATAAACCAGGAACTGTCGAAATGCTTGCAACTTGACGGTATTGCTTAGATTTTGCAACAAGTAATACTGCTAATAATAATGCTAACGTCGTACCTGAACCACCCATGAATACGAATACATCGAAGAATGGTTGTGTTACGATGTTTAATTTATCAGAACCAGCATCACCAGTTTTATCGTACATTGCGATGTTTTCTTCTAAGTTAGCAAGGAAAATCGGGTTTGTGATTGATTGGATAATGTTTGCTCCGTGTAAACCGAAGAACCATAATAAGTGAACTAAGATAGCAACGATGATAGCTGCTGGTAATGTATCAGAAAGACCTTGTAACGGTTTTTGGATTGTAGTGTTAATCCAAGCATGAATTGTAGTTTCTTGACCAGCTACGAACCACTGAACAAGTGAAACAACGTATAAAGTAATGATACCAGGGAATAAAGCTTCGAAAGAACGAGCTACCGCTGGTGGAACGCCTGCTGGCATATTGATACGTAAAAACGGTGTTTGCATTAAGAAACGGAAAAGTTCAGTTACTAAAAGTGCTACTAATAATGATACGAAAAGACCTTGTGAACCTAAACCACCAAAATCGATACCGTAAGTTTCGTTACCAGTACGTGGTGCGATAATAATGAATGAACCTAAAGAAATTAATGATGCCGCTAATGGGTCAACACCTTCATAAGAGCGTGCTAATTGGTAAGCAATTGACATCGTTACGAGTAAAGCTAAGATTGCGAATGTACCTTCCCAAGCCGAGCCGTTTACACCCTTCCAACGTTCACTTACATTAAGCATCATGTTTTGGAATGCGTCGATAGGAAGATTGTTTAAAAGTACTGCGATTGCACCTGTTAAGATAAGTGGCATTGTCATTGCAAAGCCGTCACGAATTGCTACTAAGTGGCGTTGTGCACCAATACGAGCTGCAATCGGAACAAATGCTCTCTCAATGAAAGAAATAAATCCGTTCATAGTTAATTCTCCTCTTCTTCTTTTTCTATATCAAGATGGTTGACCATCTTAACACCAAATTCCCCAAAAACTGTTTGCTCTTCGCTTCTTTTCAGTTACGAAGAGCGTTTTAATAGTTTATTATTATTTTTTCATAGCTAATGCAGTTTCTAAAACAGCAGCGCCGTTCATTGTTCCGTAGTGTACTGTGTTGATTACATCAACAGGAATACCTTTAGGATCTGCATAACCTTTTACTTTATTAAGAATGAAGCGAACTTGTGGTCCTAATAAAACTACATCCGCTTTCTCTAATTCTGAAGTTACTTTTGCTTCTGGAATCGCCCAAATTTTAGCGTCAATTCCTTTATCTTTTGCAGCTTGTTCCATTTTTGTAACTAACATACTTGTTGACATACCTGCTGAACACACTAACATAATATTCATAATTTACATCCTCCTGAAATCTTTTATATCTCTCTCTACAACCTATAGTACACTATTTTTTCTGACATGTAAACGCTTTTTTGAAAGGGGTTACATGAAACTTTAAAATATATGATTTTAAAGTCAATTCACAGCCTTTTAGCTCAGTAAATATGTACTATATTCTATAAGTACGAGAAGATTTTTTATTTAGTACTACTTGTTCATAATAAAGCTTTTTTTATGAATTTTCAATAGAATTGGTTTATTATTCTATTATTCTTTGAAACTTACGTTATTGTTTTTCTTTCGAGTTGCAGTTTAAATTTGAACATATCAGCTCTATAAAAGCATCGGACATATTCAATTGCTGTTTCATTACTTAAATACGTCGTTTGTTTTGTTAATAAAAGTGGTGCTCCTATTTCAGTTTCTAACAGTTCACTTTCCCGAACGTCTGCAAGTGTTGATTCAATTGTCTGGTTTGCATAGAGAATGTGTGCCGTTAAACTGTTTTCGGCATAGTCATAAAATGATTCTTTTAAATGTTCTTCCTTTAGGTCCGGAAACAGTTTGAATGGAAAGTATGCCGTTTCGAGTGCACTCGGTACATTATCTGCATAGCGGACGCGGACAACGAGATGAACCTCTTCATTTACTTCAATTTTTAATTCACTTGCAACTTTTGCAGAAGCGCCTACTTTTGCATGTTGTACGATTTTACTACTCGTAGCATAGCCAAGTGATTGCATATATTCTGAAAAGCTCGTCAATTGTTGCGTTGGTTGTTCTACTTTTTTCTTTTGAACATACGTACCTAATCCACGGTATCGCTCAAGTAGCG
>JBOFGC010000394.1:0-7204 GCA_051648945.1 Bacilli bacterium | reverse complement strand
TCTACTAGACATATTTCTAATATATAAATTTCATCCTCTGTTAAGAGTGTTAGATTATTATTAGTTAAACGATAATCAAAAATTTTTTTGGTTTCATCAATTATTTTTTCTAGAGGCATATTGTATATATTTTTGATATTGAATTTGTATTTTTCTGAAATTTTAACCAAGAATGAACTTGAAGCGACTAAATCATTATTTTCAATCCTGCTGATATAGGCTTTGGAACATATACCGTCGATAAATTCCTTCTGAGTAATACCTCTATACTTCCTAAAAATACGTATCCTTTTAAAATACATCTTATTCTCACTCCAATATACTTGTAATCTATATAGTTTGAACATACATTAAAAGATAAATGATTACAACTAAAGTATTAAATTGTAATCGTTTAGTAGGTTTCAATCTTTTGAAAGGATTGCTATTTGATGTCAGAGCATTTGTGATTGCTGTTGCTTCGAGTCTGGTTATGATGACTTGGATCCAGGATTATCACTTGATGAATATCGAAGAAAATGGTTAAGTCATGGTACCGAATGGTCAATTGAAACGAAAAAACCATTTGATTGGGATGTTGAAGCTCAATTTCAAATACTAAAGGAGATTTGAAATTGAGGGGGAGTTCTTGTAAGAAAATAAGAAAGCAGTCGAAAGAAAAATGTCTCAAAACAAAAAAGAATGTGGTTTCATCCAAACACACATCCTTTCCCATTATGCACCTATAACAATACATCAAAAGCAAAAAATCTACGCATCAGCCCAAATGATTTCATATTGCAAGTCACTAATGAAATCACCATACCCCCAGCCGATAGAAAGTGACTTCTCGATTGTATAATGGATTTTCTTTTTAAGTTTGTTATAGAGCTCTTCGTCGGCGTGGTTGTTTAAATTTTCGACAAAAGATTGAAATACGCGTGCCATCGTAGTGTAGAAACGTTCGTCGATGTCGCCGTATGTACATGTGAATTCGGTTCCACAAGTTAAAAAACATAATTGGTATTCTAGTTTCAAGTCCCAACTGTCTACCAACTTATTGAACTCTTTGAGTAATCCAGTTGCAGTAGAAAGAGAGTAACTTCCGTTCCGTGTTCTAGGAAAAAACGCCTCTTCCATTCGGTCTTCATAAAGAGCGAGTAGCTCCGCTTTAAAAGGGTCACCTGCAAAACGATAATTCAGATCATCTTTAACATCTTTTCGAGATTTGTAGAGTGTTACAATCAACTCCATTAGTTCTTTTTCGCTTAATCCTTTTAATTCCTTTTTTAAAGCTGTAATCGTCATATAATTCATTCAAAATCCCCCGTCTCTACAATAGGCGTAATTGTGTTTCTGTCCACGCGTCTCTCTCATTATACCCGAGATTTCGATAGCCGCTAAGCCGTTTATTATACATTTTGGTTAGCACGGGTACTTGTTCGTCATGATAGTCATACACTTGCACAAGCTGTTTATCCGCATGTCCTCGTTGAAGACGTCCTACGTATTGCTGAAGTGTGCCTTTCCAAGAAATAGGCATAACAAGAAAAAGTGTATCGAAATAATCATAATCAAATCCTTCACCAAGATACTGTCCGGTTGCGATAACAATTCGCTCATCAGTTGGTTGTAAAAGGTGTAGTTTCTCTAATTGTCCCGTTCGTTCTTTTTTCGAAAGTGCGCCACTTAAAACGATAATATTTTTAACAAAGCCTCGAAAAAGTTGATGCAATAAATCGATATGTTCAGTGCGCTGTGTTAAGAGGAGTGGGTATCTCTTGTGATCTAATGCATTAAGAACATCATTAAAAATTTGTGTATTTCTCGTTTCGTCGCGTGATAAATGTGCATAGATGGATGGTAGTTGAGTTTCTGTACTTTTAAAAGCTGTCTTCTTTTCAATTAATTCAGTGATTATGCCGGTGATGTGTTGATGCTCTTTTTGCTTTACGGTGTGACGAATTGGACCGCAATATAAAAAACCAAGCTTATGAAGGCCGTCTTTTCGCGTTGGTGAAGCGGTCATGCCATACACGCGTTTCGATGGACAGGCAACTAAAACTTTTTCGAAGCTTCTAGCGGCCATATGATGGCATTCATCAATAAGAATCGTTCCGTACTGCGCCAAAAAGGATTCGATATTCGGCATTCTAACGAGTGTTTGGATGGTCGCGATATCAATGCATTTTGATTGTGCTTTTTTAATTCCGCTGTACACGCCAATGGTTGCGTTTCCTAAAAATGCTTTTAATTTTTCTGACCATTGTTCTAACAACGCTGTGTTTGGAACGATAATTAGCGTGCTTTTCTTCAACTCCGCTATGATTGCAGCTGCACATACTGTCTTACCAAAACCAGTAGGAGCAACGAGAACGCCATCTGTATGAAGAAGGATTTCGTTGACCGCTTCTTGTTGTTGGATGCGCAGTTCACCAAGAAATTCGACAGTAATCTCTATACCTAGAACTTTTATGTCTTGTATTTCGAACTGCAGATTCCAATCTTGTAAGCATTGTTTCAAAGGCTCTAAACAGCCTCTCGGAAGAATGAGGTGACCTTCATGTTCGATATACGCAGTAAATGCCTGGGGGACAAGATGATTCTTCATCCGAGCCGCTTTTAAGGCGAAAAATTTTGGATTGCTAACGGATGCAATTTTTTTTAGATGTTCTATTTGGGAGGTAGTGAAAAAATGCGTTTTAAGCTTTACGCCAGTAAATAGAGAAATCAGGATAGGACCAGGAACGACGACTTGTGGTTCGGCTGAGATGGTCTTCGTTTTTACCGTTAAAAATTGTGTAATACGGTCCTTATTAATCCTTTTCATCCCAGATAAAAATGCCCATTGATCTTCGTACGCTTCAAAAGAATCATTCACAAAACAACTGTTTCCTTCTGTTCTTGAATTCTTTTGTAAAGGTAGTGCGATGAGGTTCCCGAGCCCGTTTTGATGCAAAGTACTTTGCGTTGGAAATATTCGATCATAGGATTGCAACTCTAAGTTCTGATTCTCATTGGAAGCGAGTTCAAGAATGCGATATGCAAAGGTCCGTGCAAGTGCTGCGTCAATTTTTTCACTGAAAAATATCCAAACATGGGCACCGTGACCTGAGCGAGAGCGTTCAAGTGCAAAAGGTACTTCGTATTGCGAACAAATGCTTGTGACAGCTAAACTATCAGACTGCCACTGATGTTTATCAAAATCCATGGCTACGAAATGACACGTAAAATCCAGATTTAAAGGATAGATTCCAACGATGTGGGTTCCTAATAAGTGTTGCTCAATGGTTTGTTGGTTTAATGGTAAAAATGAACGACATGAACAGTCTTTACATGTTTTTTCAGGTTTAATGCAAATATTTTTCACCCACTCGTTTGCACAAGCAGGCACATAACCACTTCGACCGCTTTTCGATGTGTAACGCGTTGCGTAGACATCTGTTCGTCCACGAAACAGTTGCATGAACAATTGAATCTTTTCATGTGTAGTAGCGTATTTTGTAATCGGTGTCGCTTTGCGTAAAGGAAGGTTATGCTGCTGTATGATATGTTTCAAATAGTTATTTTCTTTTCGTAACATGTCTATTTCGTCCAATAAATGTTGATCATGTTTGTGTTCCATCGGCAATCTCCATTCAAATAAAAGTCTATCCACAACAAGTGTAGGAAGAAGTGTTATGTAATATACTAGAGTCGTTCGCTTTTTTGAAAAGTGAGTATCCTGCTCCTTGAAATGTCATCATTCCGAACGCTCTACGTTACAAAACCTACCATCACATTATTATCCAAAGAACATGATATTTGTTTCATGAAATATGCAACAGTTCATGCTATAATCTACTTGCTAAAGTATGCTTATATTTTTTTGTCAGATAAGGAGTCATCGTGAAAATGATTTTTCATAATACTAATAAACTTGAACGAGCAATGAAAGAGTGTGCAATTGACTTGCGCGTTGTCCATCATAAAGTACTCGTTAAAACCTTTCCTGGGAATGCCCGAGTTGTGGGTCATGCAATTGATGATTTACACTGGGAAAACGTAGTCGGAACGATAGGTGGACATGACACACTTATGGTCATTTGCAAGGATGAATGTGATGCAAATGTCGTTTATGAACAGCTTGCAGGAATGATTTAGAAAGTCCAACCATCTTTTGTATTATTATAAAAGAGGTTGGACTTTTTGTTCAAATTTACACATAATTATAAATATAAACAGAAAATTAATAATATTTATACAAAATTCATCTAAATGATTGTATTTTTCTGAAAAAATAGTATTATTATATAAAAATACATTACTATTTAAAAAAACACATAGTTAAGAAGGTGGAACGATGTCGAATACATTGCTTAAAATTGAAAATTTGACTACATCGTTTAACATCGGTGGTGAATATTATCCAGCAGTGGATAAGCTCACGCTCGATGTGAACAAAAATGAAGTGTTAGCGATTGTAGGAGAATCGGGTTGCGGCAAGAGCGCACTCGCATTAACCATTGCACAACTTCATAATAAAGCAAACACAAAATCAGAAGGAACACTTCTTTTTAAAGATATAGACCTTTTGAAAGTTTCGGAAAAGGAATTGAACAAAATAAGAGGAAAAGAAATTGGATTCATCTTTCAAGAGCCGTTGTCAGCGTTAAATCCATTAATGACAATTGGCCAACAAATTGAAGAATCATTAGTTTTCCACACAACATTGTCCAAAGCAGAGCGCAAGCAAAAAGCGCTTCAAATCCTACACGAAGTTGGAATTCCAAAACCAGAATTAACGTACAAGCAATATCCTCATGAACTATCCGGCGGAATGCGCCAACGCGTTATGATCAGTATCGCGATTGCGTGCGAACCATCACTTGTTATAGCAGACGAACCAACAACAGCATTAGACGTAACCATTCAAGCACAAATTTTAGATTTACTCCTTTCATTGCAAAAGAAAACTGAAATGTCAGTTATTTTAATCACACATGATTTAAGTGTTGTTGCAGAAGTTGCAGACAGAGTAGTTGTAATGTATGCAGGCGAAGTCGTAGAAATAGCGGATGTCCAAGAAATTTTTGACAATCCATTACACCCGTATACGCGCTCACTCATGCGCTCGATTCCTTCAATGGAAGAAGCAGCGGAGAAATTACATGTAATAGAAGGAATCGTACCATCGATTCAAAAATTAGAACGAACAGGCTGTCGCTTTGCACCGCGTATTCCTTGGATAAAAGAGGAACAGCATGAGGAACATACAACACTAGCGTTAGTTAGCGAGAATCACTGGGTACGTTGTTCTTGTTATAAACACTTTCATTTTCAAGAAGGCGGTGAAAAGCTTTGACAATTTTACGCGTGGATAATTTAAAAGTATATTATCCAATTAAAGGTGGAGTTCTAGGTCGTACGATTGATTATGTTCGTGCAGTTGATGATATTTCTTTCGAACTGAAAGCAGGAGAAACATATGGATTAGTTGGTGAATCGGGTAGTGGGAAATCAACTACTGGAAAATCAATCATGCGATTAGAAAAAGTAACATCGGGTCAAATATTATTTCAAGACCAGGATATAGCGAAACTAAATGGGAAAAAGATGCTAGATATTAGACAAGATCTACAGATGATATTCCAAGATCCTTATAGTTCATTGAATCCCAAAAAACAGGTTGCTGATATTATTGCCGAGCCGCTAAAAAACTATTTCAAATTATCTAAAAGTGAACTAGAAGATAAAATTGCCTACTATTTAGAAAAAGTACGATTATCTCCGGATGCAATGTATAAGTATCCGCATCAATTTTCAGGTGGTCAGCGTCAACGTATTGGTATTGCAAGAGCGCTCACTTTAAATCCGAAATTGATAATTGCAGATGAACCAGTAAGTGCTCTCGATGTAAGCGTACAAGCCCAAGTGTTGAACTTTCTTAAAGAATTACAGGCGGAAATGAATTTGACATATTTATTTATTGGTCATGATTTAGGAGTAATTCGCCATATGTGCGACCGTGTAGGCGTTATGTATCGTGGTCGTATGGTTGAGGAAGGTACGAGTGAAGATATTTTAATGGATGCACAACATATTTATACGAAAAGGCTAGTATCGTCGATTCCAGATGCACGTCCGGAAAATAGAGAAGAAAAACAAAAGTTGCGTGAAGAAGTAAAAAAAGAATACGAATCTAAATTCAATCAATATTTTGATGAAAATTCACGTGCCTACGATTTGAAGAATGTTTCGGCAACACATCGTGTAGCATTACCAGAAGGGAGAGATAAATAAGTATGTGGAAATTTATTATTCGACGAGTACTTATTATGATTCCGCAATTGTTCTTAATCTCTATCATCGTATTTGCATTAGGTCAAGCAATGCCTGGCGATGTACTTACGCCACTAACGCAAGACCCAAAGGTGTCTGCTGAGCGTATCGAAGAACTGCGTGTTCAACTTGGCCTGGATGACCCTATTCCCGAACAATATATTCGTTGGATTTCTGGGGTTGTTCAAGGAGATTGGGGGAAGTCATTTCTTCATAAGATGCCTGTAACGGAACTGATTGGAGAGCGTTTGGAGAATACAGCACTTCTTGGCGGATTGACCGTAATCTTAATTTACCTAATTGCGGTCCCACTTGGAATTATTTCGGGTCGTTATACAAATAGTTTGGCTGATAAAGCAATCACTATGTATGGTTATACTGGATTCGCTACACCAATCTTTATCTTTGCTTTAATTATGCTATATTTCTTAGGCTACCAGTGGAGTTTATTTCCAACGGGAGGAAGTGTAGATCCGTTAATTGAGGTTGGGACATCTGATTATTACTGGAGTAAATTTCAACACTTATTATTGCCAGCGCTATCAGATGCACTAATTAGCACCGTCTTTATTACACAAATTTTACGTAATGAAATGATTGACAATAAATTCAGAGATTTCACAAGAACAGCTCGTTCAAAAGGGATTTCTGAAAGTCGAATTTATAATTCGCACGTGGCAAGAAATTCACTTGTACCGATCGCAGCGAATGTTGGGTATAGCATTACAGGCATTATTGGTGGTGCGATTATTATTGAGTCGATTTTCGTTTATCCAGGAATTGGACGGTTATTCATAGACTCAGTAATGGCACAGGATTACCCAGTTATGACCGCATTAGTGTTATTATCATCATTTGCAACACTTCTCGGAACACTGCTTTCAGATATTATCTTAAGTATTGT
>JBOFGC010000393.1:0-1727 GCA_051648945.1 Bacilli bacterium | reverse complement strand
TGTGTTGGTGCGACTGCTGGTGGTACAACAAGACCACTGTTGTCACCGTGTACCATGATCATAGCACCGATCATACGTGTTGTTACACCCCAAGATGTTTGGTGTACGTATTGCAATTGGTTGTTTTTGTCTGTGTATTGGATACCGAATGCTTTTGCAAAGCCATCACCAAAGTTGTGGCTTGTTCCTGATTGAAGTGCTTTACCATCGTGCATTAAGCTCTCGATTGTATAAGTTGCTTTTGCACCAGCAAATTTTTCTTTTTCTGTTTTTTGACCTTTGATTACAGGAATCGCTAAGAAGTTTTCCATCATATCTGCGTATATGTTCAGCATTTGTACTGTTTCTGCTTCTGCTTCTTCATTTGTAGCGTGTACTGTGTGACCTTCTTGCCATAAAAATTCTGTAGTACGTAGGAATGGACGTGTTGTTTTTTCCCAACGAACGACTGAACACCACTGGTTGTATAACTTTGGAAGGTCGTTGTAGCTCTTAATAATTTTTGCGTAATGATCACAAAATAGTGTTTCTGATGTCGGACGAACAACTAAGCGTTCTGCTAATTTGTCGTTTCCACCATGTGTTACCCAAGCAACTTCAGGTGCAAAACCTTCAACGTGATCTTTTTCAACTTGAAGTAAGCTTTCTGGAATGAACATTGGCATATACACATTTTCATGTCCTGTTGCTTTGAACTTTCCATCTAAGTATGACTGAATATTTTCCCAAATTGCATAGCCGTATGGACGAATAATCATACAACCTTTTACTGCTGCATAATCAACGAGTTCTGCCTTTTTTACTACGTCTGTGTACCATTGTGCGAAATCGTCCTCCATTGAAGTAATGGCTTCAACGAACTTTTTGTTTTGTTTTTTACTCATCTTATTTCCTCCTTTAGAACATAAAAAAACACCGAGAAAATCACAAGGGACCTTTCTCGGCGTTACCACCCTAATTAATGAATCGCTTTAAAGCCATTCAATCACTCAAAAAGATATCGGTTTTACCCGTATGTAGCCTACTGTGCATCTTTGCGGTTCGGTACACAAACTCCAGAACTGGTTCAGAAAGCTTACTGTAGGAATTTACACCAACCATTCCCTCTCTTTGACAAAACACTTTCGTACTATTTTCCATCTTCGTTTGTTATGAAATTCTACTCCTATACTAATCAAATCTTGTCTCATTGTCAATAGAATGCGCGGAATTCAACATTTTTTCTGTACTTCCATTATAATAGAAAGAAAAGAAAGAAGTGATTGTATGAGTAACGGTTTACAGATGCTTGGCCTTATCTTCATTATGACTGGAAGCATCCTGCTTGGACCATGGATAACAGTTCAACACGAGCGGTTTCAAAAAATAAAATACCCATTTGCAGTTGTCTGCGTACTACTAGGCACAGGTCTACTTATCGCTTCAAACTTACCTGCCTACACAAGAATTATTGACTAACTATTCTTTTTCATCCGTTTTTCTCCATTTCCATAAATAAGTAACGCTAAAATGGTAAAGGCAATCGGACCGCTTATCATCCAAACGGTGTTCATTGTTTGTCCTTTGAAAAGTGGCTCAATAATTGTAAACAGATTTGCGAAACCAACAAATATAACAACACAATACGCCGCCACTTTTGAAAGGGTTAAGCTTCGATACACAACAAATGGTTTCGGAATGTCGGCTTTTGCTTTGAATTTAGGAAACGCAAGTGCGAGAAATAAAAT
>JBOFGC010000392.1:0-1969 GCA_051648945.1 Bacilli bacterium | reverse complement strand
TAATTACATAATAAGCAGTAAACTACAAATTGAACCTCCAACCTAGACGTTGAAAGTTCAATTTGTATGCTTCACTGCAATTATCTTTAATTAAATTTCAAAACATGTTTGATCTGTTGTATCCTATGGTCTTTCTTATACAACGCTACATCACCAAAATGTTCTTCTCCCAAATGGATTTTCGCTTTTGTCTCTGGTATATCATTATCCAACAACTCTTTATTTGGAACTTCGGCTAAATATGTTACAACTGCTCCATTTTCTAATTCAATCTGTTGATACCAGTCAAAACTTTTTAACTTCTCTTCACCAAGAAAAGCTACGTAGGGTGCACCAAAATAATTACACCAAAAAACACCTGGCAATCGTGTCTCAATTGTCCCAGTTACATGTTGACGGTCTTCTGGAATCTCATGTGAAATATATCCGTAAAAACTATCTACTAGCTGACTCACCTCAATAAACACATCATTCAGATTCATAACATTCTTCTTTACACTCTTGCCAGGAATATAAAGTATAATTTGATTCACCATAACTTTTTCTGGATTTTCCCACCAAAAAGTATCAAACATAAAACTCGGTTTCTTTCCTCTCCCCATCATTCCGCCTGCAAGCCCAATACATCCTCGACCATCCACATAGCATCCAGGACTTTCCGCTGTCCACATTTCGATTGCCTTTTCTTTTGTGTATGGTGTTCGTATTGGCTCAAATTCATGTATCTTTTCAATGATTAGTCCTTTATTTTCTAATATTTGGATAAATGATTCACAAGTCCACGCTGATTTGATTTCGTTCGTTGTATAAAATTTTGCCGATATAAACATGTGCACCTCCATTATTCGCGGTAAATTTTCCCTCCGGTACTACTTATTAAATCTATTAGAGGTTTGGAAATTTTTGTATGTTTTCTGGTGATAAGATCTACAGGAACACCTTGTTTTTTATAAACCCTAAACTGCTTACTTCTATATAATTTCTTAGTATCTTTTATCTCCGTAATTCTTCCGTTTTGGTATGCGTCTGGAATTGCGCCTCCAATATTGTGGTTATATTTGTCAAGTCCGTACTTTTTTAACATTCTATCTTCAAAAGCCTTTCCACGTAGAAGTTGACCGGGTTGTTTTCCTTTTTTCGGGCCCTTAATTTTCTTTTTATTTGCTCCTACTACTTTAGAAATTATCGTAATTGGCTTTTTTACTTTTTTTGCAACACGCTTAACTTTTTGTGCAGCCTTTTTAACATTTCTCTTTTTAGCAAGTTTAGGTGCGACTTTTTTTACAACTACTGTTCCAACTCTTTTCACTACAAATCGAACTACTGTTGGAGCAAGGGGTGCAAAAAATGCTAGGTTGCCATCCGGATCAATCATCATATTCGGCACATTTTCTGCATAACTGTAGCCGTTCTGTGATTGGAAGTCGCCTTCTTCACCTGGATGTGGGTCTTGCGATAAGAAAGTTCGATTTTCCTCATCGTACCATCGAGCGATTAAGTAATATTGTTCTACATCTTCATCCCAGTAGTAGCCTGCATAGCGATACGGATTGTTCTTTACTGCGGCGTTTGTTTCAATTGTAAGCGGTTGTCCCCATACGTCGTACGTGTACGTTGCAACGCGGTTCCCGTTTGTGTCGCTTAGGCCGATCACATCACCGTGTTGATTGTAGTGATAGAGAAACGTTTGGTTGTTCGTTTCCATCGCTACACGTGCACCATCTGCGTTATATATGTAGCGGCGTAACACTGTTCCCGCTGCGTCTGTTTCATAGAGTACGTTAATTCCGTCGCCATCATAGATGTAATGCGTTGATGTGTTGCCTACTGTTTTGGAAATGCGACGTCCTTGCTCGTCATAGGTGAACGAGATGGCTTCTTTTGTGCTATCTTTTGGTGTGAAGGTAAGTAGTTCACCAAACGGGTTCCATGTGTATGTACCGTTTGTGTCTTCTGTTCGATAGCCGTT
>JBOFGC010000391.1:0-2955 GCA_051648945.1 Bacilli bacterium | reverse complement strand
TATCGCGTATTTGCTTATGGGAACACGAAATTCAGTTGTGATGTTTCTTGGCGCAATCCTTTTTGGGGTGTTGGCTGTCTTTTTTATACAAAAGTTGGTGAATGCGGGTGTACAATCCGATGCAAGTATTGGTGTCGTTTTTACGGCGCTCTTTGCGCTCGGCGTTTTGCTGATTTCGATGTATGCAGAACACGTTGATTTAGATTTAGACTGTGTGCTATACGGAGAGATTGCTTATGCACCATGGGATATACTACTTGTAAATGATACATCTCTTGGGCCAATCGCACTTTGGCAAGTTGGATTTAGTGTACTTTTAAACGTGGTAGTTATCGGCATGTTCTTTAAACAATTCAAAGTATGTGCATTTGACCCAGCGCTTGCAATAAGTTTAGGCATTCCAGTTACTGTCATTCATTATAGTCTAATGAGTTTAGTTTCTGTTACGACGATTAGTGCCTTTGAAAGTGTTGGTGCAATTCTTGTTGTCGGCATGCTCGTCATTCCACCAGCTACGAGTTATTTACTTACTACGCGTTTCGATCATATGATTTTTATTGCATGTGGAATTGGAGCACTCAGCTCAATTGTAGGGTACTACACCGCAGCGTTTACTGACACATCAATTGCGGGATGTATTGTTGGTGCCGCTGGATTTTTCTTCTTTCTCGCACTACTGTTCTCACCATCACATGGGATCATTACAAAAACCATATATAATAGGAAGAAACACGTTGAAATTTAGCATATCAATACTCGCTCTAGGTGGAAATATGTCAAAAAGCAATCTCTAAGAAAAAATAGAGATTGCTTTTTTTGAATTTTGATATTAGAGGATGGCGTTGTCAATAAGGGACGCTACATCAAAAATTACAGCGGAAGACTCTTTGTTTGAAAACAGATTTTTTCCTGAAACGAATTCAAGCTCTATAAACAAATTACTGCTCAGTTGAAGTTTGATTTCGGCATCTATATCAAATGTACCGGCTGTTTCAATGCTGTAAGTAACAATTCTACTGTATGGAATTGTAAAGTATTCTACTTTTTTACCTGTGATTCCTTGTTTGTCACAGATCAAGATACGCTTGTTTGTAAAGACTGCAACATCTCGAACGGTTTTTAAAGCAAACGCAATCTGTTCTTTGGGTGAAAGTAGCTCTTCAAGTTGTGGTGTAATTTCGGTTTTTGAGTAAAACGTAAATTTTTTTTCAATCATTGTTGTTCTCCTTTTACTGTATGTACTTCTATAGTTTACACCGATGAGGAGAATTCTCTGCATGAAGAGTGTGACAACTCTATGGAAAAATGTTTGTTCTGATAATTGTCGTTTGCATGTGAAGTGTTCTGTGGAAGGATGTGCTATACTAAAAAAAAATCAAGAAAGAACTGATGTATTGTGTTTAATGAAGATAAAATAAGTGATATGAATCCAACTGAATATGCGTTATATACGTTTATAAATGATCATTATGAACGTGTCATAAGTATGAGTATTCGAGACTTAGCGGAAGAAACGCATGTTTCAACTGCGACAATTAGTCGTTTTTGTAAGAAATTTGATTGCGAAGGATATTCTGAATTTAAAGTTCGTTTGAAAATGCATTATGAAAAAGAACTTCAAAAAAGTCGTCAACATGTGTACGAAGACAGATCGCGCTGGACGCAATTTTTCCTACGTATGGACGATGGCGATTTTCACAAAAAAATTGAGCGTGCTGTTGAAATTATGCAAGAGCGTCAAAAAACAATAATCATTGGTTTTGGAAATAGTGCACACATCGCTGCGTATGGCGCAAACTATATGATGACGTTTGACCGATTGAGTTTTGCGATTACAGATGCATATGCACCAATTCCGAATGCGTCCCACTTAGAAGAATATGTGGTAATTGTTTTAAGTGTGTCTGGTGAGACGAAAACTGCTTTAAAGATGGTGCAAAACTATCAGCGTAGCGGCGCGTTTGTTATTGCGATTACGAATAGTAGTGAATCAACACTCGCTAAAATCTCTGATCTTGTTTTGCCTTATTACATTCAAGAAGAGTATATGGTTGATTTTCCTCACAACATTACAAGTCAAATTCCTGCTGTGTACATCCTTGAAACATTAGTACGACGTTACAATAATGCAACGCTTAAAGGCCACTCTAAAACATAATCATTGCTAATGCAATAATGAAAGTGACTAACAATGCACCTACAAAGAGATAACCAATGGTTTCTAAGCTATTGCGTAGGCGTGAATCCAAATTTTTATCTTGATTTTCATCCGTTTCATTGTGATTGAAGAACATTTTTACACCGTCCTTTTCTCAAATATGCTTTGAATGCACTAGTGGTAGTTCTTTGTTTAGTAAAGGGTATGCGTAGAAGAGGTTGTCTAGTACGCGATTTTAACTATGGATGCGTGTCATACAGCAAAAAACAGTACGTCTTACTTCAGTGGTAAGGTGTACTGTTTTTTGTTTATTTACATTGCTTGGGAATGTAAATGAGTTGCAAGTCCGGAAAAACGAGGTGTAAACTCCACAAAACGAGGCGCAACCCCATCAAAACGGCTCACATACTCTAACAAACCATATGAGAGCAGCGAACGAAACACTTTGTTACATCCGCGAAACAAGTTTCAACTATCCGTACACCTTTCCGAAAGCGCTTTCTACTATAGCAATACTTTGATAATTTCGTTATGATAACGGTGTAGAACAAATACAAATTACACAGTCTATAATAGACGTAAAAAAATAGAAGGCAGGTAATGAATATGACACAGTCAAAAGGCATTAAAATTGCAACAATTGGTGGCGGTTCTAGTTACACTCCGGAATTAGTTGAAGGGTTTATCAAACGTTATGCTGAATTACCAGTTCGTGAATTATGGTTAGTTGATATCGAAGCAGGTCGTGAAAAGTTAGAAATCGTAGGAAACTTAGCAAAACGTATGGTTGAAAAAGC
>JBOFGC010000390.1:0-2054 GCA_051648945.1 Bacilli bacterium | reverse complement strand
GAGGTCGAAAAATTCAATGCGTGTATTTCGAGATTTTGTAATGCAGAAAGATCGTTCTGCTGTCCTATTTTGTAATTCATACTTTTCACGTTGTTGGCTTAATAAATTCTTTTCAACGATTACACATCTTGGCGGAGCGACATTTACTGTTGTACTTGCACTAAGCACAATGTTTCTCTTTAAAGGAGAAATGAGGTCTGTCGCTGTTGCGAGTTTCTGGTCTTTGACAATAAGTCATCTCATCGTTCAAATTCTGAAACGAACGACGAAAAGGAAGCGACCCTATCTCGTCTTAGAGAGCATTCAGTTTCATCCGAATCCACTCGTTGATGCATCACTTCCATCAGGTCATACGACAGCCATTTCATCTTTGTTATTACCCTACTGTTTTTATGATGCAACTTCAGCACTTATATTTGCGCCAATTATGGCACTGATTGGATTTTCAAGAATGTATCTCGGACTACATTTTTTATCTGATGTGTTTGTTGGCTTTTCAATAGCTACAATTACAAGTGTTTGTACGTATATCTTTTTCGTCTAACACTAATTAAAAAGGAGGTATTTTAGCGAAAATTTCTTTTTGCTAAATAAAATACTATGAGACTTTTAGTTTTTACTGATACTTACGTTCCCGATGTGAATGGCGTGGCATGGACATTACGTCGACTCTACGAACATCTTACAGCAAAAGGACATGAAGTTCGTTTCGTTGCTGCTACATCTAAAGAAGGAGACGTTCCACAAGAAGTGAGCTTTCACGCGAGTGGCATTCGTTTTCCATTATATAAAGACTATCAAGTCGCTATTCTGCGTTCAAAACGCATTCAAACACTTATTGAAGAATACAAGCCCGACTTAATTCACGTTGCGACACCGTTTAGCGTAGGCTATGCTGGTTTAAAAATAGCACGTCGTTACGGCGTCCCTGTTGTCGGCTCTTATCATACAAACTTTGATCAGTACTTAGAAAGCTATAATCTTAGTGCAACAAAAGGTTTGCTTGACCGCTATTTACGTTGGTTCCACAACCGTCTTTCGCGCGTTTTCGTTCCATCTCGAACGACGCTTGAAGATTTAGCAACACGCGGCTATCAAAACCTTGAAGTTTGGGACCACGGTGTTGACCGTTCATTGTTCCAACCTGTTTCAGAAGCTGACGCGTCAATCCGTGCGCAATACAACATCACACGTCCTTATCTTTGTTGTTACGCTGGTCGCATTTGTGCAGAAAAAGATATTGAAACGTTATTCAAAATCATTCAAGGTGTTGAGCAACAATGGCCAAATCAAGTACATTGGATTCTCGCTGGTGATGGACCACAACGTCAAGAGTTCGAACGCTTAGAACTCCCTTACGTTACATTTACTGGATTTATCGACCATAGCAAGCTACCTGTCATCTATTCGGCAAGCGACTTGTTTGTATTCCCTTCGTACACAGAAACGTTCGGTAATGTTGTTCTCGAGGCCCTTTCATGTGGCACGCCTGTCGTTTGTGCAGCTGCCGGCGGTCCTCTTGGTATCGTAACAGCTGGTGAAACAGGTGAATTCTGTGAATCGAAAAACGCAGAACAATTCATCACTGAAGTTGTCGCTCTTCTTCAAAACGACGAAAAACGGAATCAGTATCGTGAAAATGCAGTCCGCTATGCAGAGACAAAAACATGGACAGCAATTTTCAACGAACTAGAGCGTTCTTATAACGAAGTACTTAATAATGAAGATAAAGTAATGGAATGGCGCATTAAGCGTCGCATTTCGATTTTGCGTAATCGGAAGTAGGTTATAGTTAATAAGAAAACTGAGTGAGAATGTGGGTTGTTCTTGCTTGGTTTTTTTGTGGGATTTTTTTTTGGGGGTGGGATTTGCGCATCGTTTTCGGGGTGTTGTAACTCATTTTTGGGTTGCGCCTCGTGTGGCGGCGGTTACCTCTCGTTTCCAAAGTCATAATTCTTAATTACCTTCACAAATTAGACAATGCAAAAGCCTCCCAAAATAGGGAGGCTTCAATCTGCTATTTTAAATGTTTTTCTAAATATGCTTCTACTTCT
>JBOFGC010000389.1:0-3425 GCA_051648945.1 Bacilli bacterium | reverse complement strand
TGATTTTCCTTCGATCCAATGATAATTGCAATTTTCGTTTCTTCGTTCTCACTCCAGAAAGGAACCGACTCTGTAAATCGGACAAAACAAATAAAATCATGGACAATTACCTCGTCATGCAAATGAGGTACGACAATTTGCTGCTCCGACAAAGCGATAACACCTTCATCATATTCTTTAAGCCGTTGCACAAAATTTTCTTTATTTTTTACATACCCTTCTTTTTCAAGGGTTGCAGCAACGTGCCCATACAATTGTTCCATGGAAGAAAAATCAACGTCTAACAGTACCAGTGATGCAGAAATAAATGATTTTGATCGTTTCAAAGCATCATCTCCTAAAGATATGTAGTACTTCTAGAATGCACGGATTATGAAAAATCCATACACACTGTTCTATCTTTCAAAGTTTGTCCATATGCTATAGCAAATAACATAACGGAGAGATGCGTGTGAACAAAAATATATCTTCTCTACAAATTGCTGCCATTTATGTAGGAACGGTAATTGGTGCTGGATTTGCTACCGGTAGAGAAATCGTAACTTTTTTTTCTGTCAACGGCTGGTATGGCTTTCTAGGCATTTTTATAAGTGGACTTGGATTTTGCTGGTTCGGCACACATTTAATGCTGTTGTCTAAGCGGTGGAACGTTGACAATGCACACCAATTTAATAGAAAACTATTTGGCACATGGCTTGCTCCTCTCGTGAGCGTCTTAACATTTATCATTGTCTTAAGCGCAACGAGTGTTATGCTAAGTGGTGCACATGCCATTTTCACAGAACAATTACATGTTCCTGTATCAATAAGTTTCGCACTAAGCGTAATGATTCTTTTGTTTTTCATCTATCGCGGCATGAACGGACTCGTGGAAATTAACGGAATCGTCGTCCCATTCATGTTCATTTTCACTGCTTTTGTTAGCATTTCCGCTTTTACCAACGATCTCCCTATGCAATTTCTAGAAAATCACATACCGTTTTCGTTTTCTAGTTTGTTTAATCCACTTCTGTATGTTGCTTTTAACATTTTTATGGGACAAATTGTCCTTGTCCCAATCGCGAAAAATGCAGCCAACGCAAGAACAATTATTCGTGGTGGTGTTCTCGGTGGACTTTTGCTTACATTACTAATGTTCTTTGTCTTCTTTGCTGTCAACACATTGCCTCAAAGCAGTAACCCGGAAATACCAATGGGAAGCGTGCTACAGTCATTCAGCACTCTTTTTCATCTTTTTTTCTCATTTATTATGCTCGGAGAAATCGGAACGACCGTTATCGGCAACGTATTTGGACTAAGTTCAGCGTTACCTGCCGCTCTTCAAGGAAAAAAATTCGGTGCGATTCTATTGCTCATTGCACTCTCGTTGAGTGTACTTCAGTACTCTTTTTTATTAGATATTCTCTACCCATTGTACGGATGGCTGAGTATTCTATTACTTCCACTGATTATCTATCACAGTCAAAATACGAATTGGACAAACAAAAAAACCTAGTTCTTTACTAGGTTTTTTCATTCATTCTCATCACAATCCACACAAATTTCCCAATAGGGGCTCACACTCAATGACAGTCGGTCCTCAAGGGGTATGTTCACACAACGTGCAGGATATGCGCCAAATCGAAACAACAGCTCTTCGCCATCTGAGACAATTCGGTCAATATTTACATCATCTATGCTCATCCGCTTGATTCCGTCACACCACAAAGAAAAGCGACAAAAGCCATCTTCCGCAATGGTCACGAAAATCGCCACTGCTTCATCGCAACGCTTCACTTTCATAGGTGGCAAAACTGCCAATTCGTTCCCGTTTGGCGTTTCTACAACGCGTAACGTTACCTTCTCATATTCATTCATTATACTAAGAAACTTCTGTTGATCGAGACAGTCTGATGCACAAATAATCATTTTTTCACCTTCACTTACATCATTTCGTAGTTTTCTCGTTGTTTATCTCTACATTAAAGAAGGTTAGGAAAAAAAGCAATTTTCATGCTCTTTTACCTAACCTTCTTGCATCATTATTTACAAACTGGATTACGTTGAATCTTATCAAAAGCAATCTCGTCTATGATTTTACTGCGAACCGTTACGAGGACAACATAGTTATCTGTCCAAATATATTGCGGAAATCCATGTTCGTCTAGCATCATCGCTTCAAATTCATCATCAACCAAACGTTCAAATTTTTCCTTCGTAAAAAACTCATTATCTGTTTGAAAATCTTTCCATTCGCATACTAGCATCTCAATCACTCCTACTTCGGTGTACAGTGGCTTACCATTCGACCACCTTATTTCTATCTTACACTATACAATGTGAAATTGAACACAAAAAAATGAATAGTTTTAAACATTTTAAAAATAATTAGAGAAGTCAATTTTCAGTTTTTCCAAAAATCGTTGTTGCTCCTTCTCTGATTCTCGATGAAGGACGTGTAGCGCTTCTTCATGTAGCACCTGTTTTTCTGTGTGTGTGCAGGGAAGTTGATTGATGTGTCTCCGCGCTTGCTGTAGAAACGTTAAGTTTTCTAGTGTATACGGACGTAGCAATTTCGTAATCTCTTGACCGAGATGTTTCGTCAACGTCGGACTACGACCATTACTTCCTACACTAACTAGCAACCCATTGTGTTGCACATTCAACATATGCATACAGTTACTGTAGATTGAATGACACACATTCATCACATTCGAAACAGGACCATAGGAAGCATAGAGCCATTTCGCAAACTGTAGATCTTCAATCGCACAAACATAGATAAAAGCATTAGGAATTTCCATTTCGCATGTAATTTCACCCTTCACATACTGAATACCTTCTACGTTCTTTGGCCATTGAGTTGAGAACTCCGAGCTATATACAATCAAATACGCACCACCTGCGATATAGCGTTGACATTTTTGATACGCAATCGCCCCGCCACCAAATACAACGACAGTACGTCCTGCCACGTTCATTTGCATTCCAATCATTGAAACTTTTCATCCTTATCTAACAGTCGCTTTAACGAATCCGCAAACACTTCAACAACTTTTTTATTATGACCGAGATACGGTGTATAGGTAAATTGTAGCTCCTCACGCCACTCATGTTGTACTCTTTTCAATCGTTGTCCGAGTCGTCCTGTAAATAGAATAAACGGTACAACGACGACATGATTATACCCGCTTAAAACGAGTCGTTGTATTTGCTCTTCATATGACGGAGAAAGTACCGCTAAAAAACTCGTATACACGTCGTTTTCCGGAAATTGTTGTGTAATCCCTTCAACATACCACGCAATATCTTCTGGTGTCACCGCATAGCGACTTCCTCTACCGACAAATAAAAGCGCCGTTTTTTTTGTACTTTCATTTTGACCGAGTGTAATCGAATTGGCAACAACAGCTTTTAGTTGCTCATTTCGACCTGCAGGTGAGCCG
>JBOFGC010000388.1:0-5905 GCA_051648945.1 Bacilli bacterium | reverse complement strand
CTAATACACACAATTGCTAGTATACCATAGTTGTTGATAGTATGCAAACGAGCAATTATTGTGCTGCTAGTATATGCATCGCTTTGTTTTTATCTGCTGTAATTTGTGCAACTAAGTCATCGATGCTTGCAAATTTTTTCTCATCACGAATTTTTTCAACGAAATTCACTTCAACAACTTCGCCATAAATGTCTTCGTCAAAATCAAAAATGTGCACCTCTACAGTAGGTGTTGGCAGATTCGTGTGAAACGTCGGTTTGTATCCGATGTTACATACGCTACTATATTTCTTATTCTTCACCGTAATATACGTTGCATACACGCCTGTTTCTGGTACGATAATTTGTGGATTTGTCGCAACATTCGCCGTCGGAAATCCAATCGTACGTCCACGTTGGTCACCTTGAACTACGGGACCACTTACGGAATAATTTCGTCCAAGTAAAGAAGTCATGACATCAACCTCCCCCATTAATATGTGTTGTCGAATTCTTGTCGAACTAATTTTCTCATGTAACCAGTCTACTTTCTCTACTACCGTAAAGTCAAACATTTGACGACAATGAAAAGGTAAAGATTCCATCGTACCTTTTCCGTAACGTCCATATGTGAAATCGAATCCTGCGACAATATGAACTGCACCCAAACCAATAAAGTAACTGTCCACAAATTGTTGCGGATAGAGTGAACTAAAGTGCTCGTCAAATGTAACGAGAAAGACATCATCAACAAATTGTTCAATGTAACGCACTTTGTCTTGAATTGTCGTTAAATAATCAACACGCGGTGTTTTTTGTAACACTTCTTTCGGATGAGGGAAAAATGTCATACACGAACTTCGCACACCCCGTTGCTTTGCTTGTGCTACCGTTGTTTGAAGAACATGTTGATGCCCTATGTGAACACCATCAAAAAAACCGACACACATCACATGTTGATACGGAATCGTTGGAATGCTCTCATTACTCAGTGTGTATACGACCATGACTCACCTTCTACTCTTCGCTGAAATGAAACAAGCGAATGGGCTTAACCAAATCTTCCTTAGTCGGATGATTGCCATAAATTCCAATCGGTGTTCCGCATTCTTTCTCTACAACAAGCATACCATCTTCCGGAATACTCGGAAATTCATTTTTAGGAAATACGCCGCCTGTAAGCACATACTTGAGTTGTTGTTGTGTGGGCACGTAAGACGGAAAACGTTGTAACGCACCTTTCATATCAACAATCGCTTCTTGAGACCGTTCCTCTTGAATGAGTTGTTCAACTTGTTCAAATGTTACACACTGATCAAGGGTAAAGCTTCCACTTTGCGTACGTGTTAACTGTGCCATATGCGCAGGATAGCCCAATTTTTCACCGATAGTCACCGCAACCGTTCGGATATACGTGCCTTTTGAGCAAAGAATATCGACTGAAAATGTCCATAAACCATCTGGTTGTTGTACCAATTCATCGGTTTGATTCAATTCATGTAGCGTAATTGTACGAACGGGTCTTTCAACTGTTTCGCCTTTACGTGCATATTCGTACAGACGTTTTCCGTTTACTTTTACAGCCGAAAACATCGGTGGCATCTGTTGTTGTTGACCGTGCATTTCGAGTAAAACATCTGTGATTTGCTGTTGTGTAAGCAGGTTGGGAATGTTTTGCTCAACGATTTCACCTGAACTGTCTTCCGTATTTGTGCTTGTCCCAATCGCAACTGTTGCGTGATAACGCTTTTCATCTGCTGTTAAAAATTGAACAAGTTTTGTTGCTTCGCCAATACATAGTGGCAAAACGCCATCAACATCTGGGTCAAGCGTTCCTGTATGACCAATTTTTTTCGTTTTTAAAAGTTTACGCATTTTAAACACACAATCGTGACTTGTCATGCCACGTGGTTTGTTTAACAATAATACGCCGTGTAGTTGATTCATGAGTAGACCTACTCTCTTTTTTATCTAAAAAAGAGGCGTCGAATGATGAACGTCTTCATCATTCGATGCCTCTTCTGTTTAGTTTTCTTCGCGTCGAAGATTTTGTAATAACGATTCGATATGATTGCCATACTCAAAAGCTTCATCAATTTCAAACTCAAGTTCCGGTGTTTTGCGTAAACGGATACGCTGTCCAATTTCACTTCGAATGAATGCTTTTGCTTTAAGTAAGCCTTTCATTGTGCCCGCTTTTACTTCGTCATCGCCTAAAACGGTAATGTATACTTTCGCAATTTGTAAATCACCTGAAACACGCACGTCTGTAACGGTAACAAAACCGATGCGTGGGTCTTTTACTTTACGTGAAATAATATCACCAAGTTCTTTTTTCATTTCTTCTGCAATTCTTTGTGGTCTAACTTTCATACATGACACCTCTTTATGTTGTTTCGAGATGCGCTACGATGACCTGTAGTGCGTAGAAAATGATTATTTGCGTACGATTTCAACCATGATGAACGCTTCAATAATGTCGCCTTCTTTAAGGTCATTGTAACCTTCTAACATGATACCACACTCATAACCACGTGCTACTTCTTTCACATCATCTTTGAAACGACGAAGTGTATCAATTTTCGTTTCAGTAATTACAACACTATCACGGATAAGACGAACGCCACTATCACGTGTAATTTTACCTTCAGTAATATAACTTCCGGCGATTGTGCCTACTTTACCTACTTTGAAAATGTTACGAACTTCTGCTTGACCGATCACTTTTTCTTCAAATTCAGGGTCTAGCATTCCTTTCATTGCACTCTCAATTTCTTCAATTACTTTATAAATAATGCGGTGTAGACGTACATCTACTTTTTCCACATCTGCTGTACGTTTCGCATTCACATCAGGACGTACGTTAAAGCCGATAACGATTGCACTTGAAGCTGACGCTAAGATGATATCAGACTCCGTAATCGCACCTACACCTGTGTGAATAATTTTAACGCGTACGCCTTCTACATCGATTTTACGAAGTGACGCAGCCATTGCTTCAACCGAACCTTGAACGTCCGCTTTCACAATTAAGTTAATTTCTTTCATTTCATTTTCTTTAATTTGGTTGAATAAGTCTTCAAGACTTAATTTCACAGATGATGAACGTGATTCTTCAACTTGTTTGCTCATACGAGCTTCCCCAACTTGACGAGCCGTTTTCTCATCTTTGAATGCCATGAACGTTTCGCCTGCTTGTGGCACTGTGTTTAGACCTGTAATTGAAACAGGTGTTGACGGTCCAGCAGTTTTCACACGACGACCAACATCACTTACCATTGCACGAACGCGACCAAACGTGCTACCTACAACGATAGGGTCTCCAACGTTAAGTGTTCCGTTTTGTACGAGTAGTGTAGCTACCGTACCTTTTCCTTTATCAAGTTCTGCTTCAATAACAGTACCTGTTGCAAGACGGTTCGGATTTGCTTTCAACTCAGCAACTTCAGAAACGAGAAGAATCATTTCCAGTAAGTTGTCAATTCCTGTACCCATTTTCGCACTTAGTTCGCAGAAAATTGTATCTCCGCCCCATGCTTCGCTTACAAGGCCATGCTCAGTAAGTTCTTGCATTACGCGCTCTGGGTTTGCATCTGGTTTATCCATTTTGTTTACTGCAACGATAATCGGAACTTCCGCTGCTTTCGCATGGTTAATCGCTTCGATTGTTTGTGGCATTACACCATCATCCGCTGCAACAACTAAGATCGTAATATCCGTTACTTGCGCACCACGTGCACGCATTAATGTAAAGGCTTCATGACCTGGTGTGTCTAAGAACGTGATTTTATGACCGTTCTCTTCGATTTGGTACGCACCGATATGCTGCGTAATTCCGCCAGCTTCGCCTTCTGTAACTTTCGATTTACGAATGCCATCAAGAAGCGTTGTTTTACCGTGGTCAACGTGACCCATGATTGTAACAACTGGTGGACGAATTGCTAATGAAGCTTCTTCATCTTCAATTTCGTATTTTTCAAATTCCGTTACTTCGAAAATCATTTCGAATTCAACAGCTACGCCATAATCCATACAAATTAGTTCAATTGTATCATGATCTAATTCTTGGTTAATTGTTGCAACGATGCCTGTTAAGAATAACTTTTTGATAATCTCAGACGGTTCTTTGCCTAATTTTTTCGCAACTTCTGCTACGTTTAAGCTACCATGGTGAATAATTTTCTCAGGCATGATAAACTCTTTTTTCGGTGGACGCGGTGCCGCTGGGCGTTTGTTTTGCATGTTGCCGCGACGTTTGTCATTCGGATTGAACTTTTTCGCATCCGTTTTCTTTGGTGGCGTTGGCGGTGTGTTTTTCTTTACTTTCACAACGTTCAAACGCTCTTCTTCATTCACATTTAACTTACGCTCAGGCGTATTTGGACGCTTTGGTGCGTTGTTGTTTGTGTTTGCATTGTTGTTTGTGTTTGTCGCCGGACGTTGGCCTTGCGGTTTCGGTCCACGATTTGTGTTTGGTTTTGCAGTATTATTATTTGACTTTTGATTATTTTTATCTTGTTGAGTCACTTGACCACCCTCTTTACGTTCAGTTGCAGCTGTTTGTTGATAACTTGAAGTAGGAGCTGCTTGTTTTCGATAAATTGCATCAAGCGCTGTAATCGCATTTTCTGACAACGATGTCATATGATTGCTCACAACGATTGCTTGCTTCTTTAATTGTTCTACTACTTCTTTACTTGAAATACCTTGATTTTTTGCATACTCATGGACGCGAATTTTCCCCATCGACATATCCTCCAAATTCCGAGACATGTTCCGCTATGAGTTTTTTCAGAGATTTAGCAAAACCAGCATCACTAATGCCAATGATTACACGCGCTTCCTTACCGATTGCCTGTCCAAGGGCCGTTCTTTCACCGAACTCTTGAAGAGGGACCTCATAAAAAGAACATTTATTACGTACTGTTTTTTTCGTTCGTTCGGAAGCATCATTTGCCATGATGACGAGTTTCACTTTTCCTGTTCGCACTTCCTTGATTACAAGTTCTTCACCTGTTACAAGTTTGCGTGCTCGCGCGCACAAACCAAGCAAAGAATGAATTTTTTCATTAGACATATTATAGAATGGACTCTCTTTCAATGAGATGAATAAGCTCAGCATAGATTTCTTGCGGAATGGTAACTTCCAGATGTCGCTCTAATACACGTTTTTTTTGTGCATCAGCAACGAGTGACGTATCTTTTTTCATGTATGCACCGCGTCCAGATTTTTTACCTGTCGGGTCCACACTAACTTCGCCTTCTTTTGATCGAACAATGCGAATTAGCTCACGTTTAGGAAACATTTCATTCGAAACTACGCATTTACGCATCGGAATTTTTCGTTGCTTCAACTTTACTCACTCCTTAAAAATCCCACTCGTTGTCATCATCGCCGAATAGATTCAAATCAATCTCTTCTTTTGCTTTTGACTCATACAATCCGAGTTTTTTCGCATCCGATTCGCTTTTGATATCGATTTTCCAACCTGTTAACTTCGCAGCAAGACGCGCGTTTTGTCCACGCTTACCAATTGCAAGAGATAACTGATGGTCAGGCACGACAACTGTTGTCGCCTTATCTTCTTCGTTTACAATAACTTTTAACACTTCAGAAGGACTAAGCGCGTTTCCTACAAATACGACTGGGTCATTTGACCAGCGAACGATATCGATTTTTTCGCCACGAAGCTCATCAACGATATCTTGCACACGTTTTCCTTTTGGTCCAACACATGCACCTACTGGGTCTAACTCTGGAATATCTGTATGCACTGAGATTTTCGAACGGTCGCCTGCTTCACGAGCGATTGACTTAATCTCAACTGTTCCATCATAAATTTCCGGAACTTCAAGTTCAAACAAACGTTTTAGTAAACTTGGGTGTGTACGGCTTACCGTAATCACAGGTCCCTTGTTCGTTCTGT
>JBOFGC010000387.1:0-7757 GCA_051648945.1 Bacilli bacterium | reverse complement strand
CGATACGTATAAATTTGCGCGCGCCCATCATACGATATATCCTGGCGTAACGATTACCCGTAGTTTTCTATATGTAAAAGAGTCTCAACAACTTCTCATATGGGATGAGGCGACGAGCGAGAGTGAACATACATACTCGCAACTTTTTAACTTGGGTATTGATGTAAAAAGTAGCCGACAATCGCCTTCAAAGTGGGAACTTACCCATGCACCAAGTAGCAAAAAACTAGGTATGACCGTTCTTTCTGGTTCGTACACAACCTATTTTTATGATGGTCTTACAAATCCAATTCGCGGCTTTGCTTCACCTGATTATTTAGTAAAAAAACCAATTCAACAACTTGAGTTTAGTAAGATTGGTAAAGAGGCAAATTTCGCAACGATTATCGGTCCTACACTCGAGAAACCTATTCAACAATTTTCCCTTACCAAAACGGATACTGATTATGAATGGGTATTGGAATTTGAAGAAAATGAAGAGCGAATTGTTATAGAAAAACGCTAAAAAACAGGTACAGTGTTCTCAATTGAGAACACTGTACCTGTTTTTATTTCTCTATAGTGCCCACGTTCCGTTGCGGAATACGGCAATTGATTGACCATCTGCTGTTTCGCCATCAATACTTAAGTCTTGTGAACCAATCATAAAATCTTCATGGATAAGGCTATCATTCACACCTAATGCATCTAACTGTTCTTTTGAAAGTGTGTCCCCTTTTTCAATGTTTGTTGGATACGCTTTTCCAAGAGCTAAGTGACAAGATGCGTTTTCATCATACAACGTGTTAAAGAAAATATGACCTGATTCACGAATCGGTGACTCGTATGGTACAAGTGCCACTTCGCCTAAACGACGTGCACCTTCGTCTGATTCTAACATCAATTGAAGTGCTTCGTTGTTTGTATCTGCTTTCGCTTCTGTAACGACACCATCTTTAAAGTGTAATTCCATACCTTCGATTAGTGTGCCGCGGTAGTTGAAAGGTAATGTACTTTTCACCCATCCGTTTACGCCATCTTTGTGTGGCATTGTGAACACTTCTTCTGTTGGAATGTTCGGGTTAAAGAATACACCATCTGTTGTAACCGCGCCGCCACCTTTCCAAACGTGTTCTGCTGGCAAATCAATACGTAAGTCTGCTGTTGCTGATTTGTATACTAATGTTTTAAAACGTTTGTTGTTTAATTTTTCAACCATTGCTTGGAGTTTTGCGTTATGTTCCTGCCATGCAGCAATTGGGTCCGCTTGGTCGATACGGCAAATCGAGAAAATTTGCTCCCACATTTTTTCTGTACCTTCCTCAACACTGCTATCTGGGAATAATTTTTTCACCCACTCTACCGTTGGCACAGCAACGATACTCCATGCGTTGTTGTCATTCATAAGACGCTCGCGGAATTTCGTAAGTGCAGTTGCAGAAGATTTAGCCTGACGTGCCACGCGTTTTGGGTCTACTCCGTCATAAAGATTCGGATTTGGGCAGTAAACACTTAAATATGATGCGCCTTCTTCACAAAGCGCTAATTCTTTGTTTACTTGCCATTCTGGAAAATAGTCAAACGCTTCGTCTTTTGCTAGTAAAAATTTTGTACGTGTAATTGTATCATCCGACCAATCGACATAAACATGACTTGCTCCTTGTTCGTAGGCGATACGTGTTGCTTCGCGTGTAAATGGAGCAGCTTCGATTGTTGAACGGATAACGAGTGGCTTGCCTGGTTGTAGATTTACACCAACTTTAATTGCTAATTCTGCATACTTTTCTAATAAGTGATTTAAATTTTCCATTATACATTCTCCTTTTGCCAATGTTGGCGAATAAATTCATCGCGACCAGATTGCATGCGGTCTTCTTTATAGTGTTTTGGTTGCTTTTTATAATAATTCTGATGTTCTTCCTCTGCTGGAAAAAATACACAAGCTTCGATGATTTGCGTAACAATCGGTGCTTTAAAATGATTTTGCACAATCAAATTTTGCTTACTTTGCTCTGCAAGCAGGCGTTGTTCCTCATCATGTGTAAAAATGGCGGCACGATATTGAAGCCCACGGTCCTGAAACTGACCAAAAGCGTCTGTAGGATCGATTTGGGACCAAAAAATGGCGAGTAACTTTTCATAAGAAAACAATGCAGGATTGTATGTAATTTGAACAGCTTCGTAGTGTCCGCTATCACCACTTTTTACTTGTTCATATGTAGGGTGCGCAATTGTGCCCCCTGTATAACCGGAAACTACTTTTTCTATGCCTGGCATCGTATCAAATGGCTGAACCATGCACCAAAAACACCCACCTGCAAAAGTTGCTGTTTTCATTTTTCACCACCACCTTTTCTGATTTTTTTAATTATATCAGAAAAATCTAGTTTTTGCTTACTTGTTGAAAGCATACGAAATGGTGATTTTTAAATTACTGCATTATTCAACACTTTCATGCCTTATGAACTGAATTAAGTCTCTGTAATTTTCATGCATTAGTACTAGTTATTTGTTTTTTTTTCCTATAAGATGAAAGTAGAACTCATAACGTTAGGAGAATGATCTATGTATTCACTTACGATTTATTTTTTAAAATTTACGTTCTTTTTACTTGGTGGTAAATTCACGATAACAGGCCTTGAGAACTTACCAAAAGATAAAGGTAGTGTTGTCGTTTGTAACCATCGCTCCTTTTTTGATGTGATTTACTTAGGCATCGGAATTTGGCCAACGCACATTCACTATATGGCGAAAAAAGAACTGTTTGGTAATGCATTTTCGAACTGGTTGTTTCACGCGCTTAACGCCTTTCCGGTAGACCGAGAAAATCCTGGACCGAGTGTAATTAAAATTCCACTGCAACTGCTTAAGCAAAACAAAGCTGTAGGTATTTTCCCATCTGGGACACGTTCAGCTGAAAATACAGGATTAAAAAAAGGGGCTACAACGATTGCGCAGCTTGGCCGTGCACCGATTGTCCCTTGTCGCTATGACGGACCGACGAATGCGAAAGAATGGTTAGCACGTAAGCCAATTACGATTACTGTTTTTCCTATCGTTGAAATGAATCCTGACATTAAAAATCGCGAGCAACAAACAGAATACTTATTAAATGAAATTGAGCGCGTTATTTCCTAGGAAGTTTCGCTCTAAAAAAACCGAGTGAGAACAATGTTTTCACTCGGTTTTTTGTTTTATTGATATATTTTTGCACCTGTTTCAACAAACTTATCACTTTGTTGCTTTAATCCTTCTTGAATCACATTTTCTTCCGTTACCCCTTGTTCTTTTGCCATTTCACGGATATCTTGTGTGATGCGCATTGAACAGAATTTCGGGCCACACATTGAACAGAAATGGGCCACTTTTGCACCTTCTGCTGGAAGTGTTTCGTCGTGGAAACTTTCTGCACGTTCTGGGTCGAGTGAAAGATGGAATTGGTCGCGCCAGCGGAATTCAAAACGTGCTTTTGAAAGTGCATCATCACGTTTTTGTGCGTTGGGATGACCTTTCGCTAAGTCTGCTGCATGCGCTGCAATTTTGTATGTAATAACACCTTCACGAACGTCATCGCGATTTGGAAGTCCTAAATGTTCTTTTGGTGTTACATAACATAACATCGCTGTTCCCCACCAACCAATCATCGCTGCACCAATCGCTGACGTAATATGATCATAGCCTGGTGCGATGTCCGTTGTAAGCGGTCCGAGTGTATAGAACGGCGCTTCGTGACAAACTTCCATTTGAATATCGATATTTTCTTTAATTTTATTCATTGGCACGTGCCCTGGACCTTCGATCATGACTTGCACGTCATGTTTCCAAGCAATCTTCGTTAATTCACCAAGTGTTTCTAACTCAGCAAATTGCGCCTCATCATTTGCATCTGCAATAGAACCAGGACGTAAACCGTCTCCGAGTGAAACACTGATGTCATATTGCTTCAAAATAATACAAATTTCTTCAAAGTGCGTGTAGAGGAAGTTCTCTTTATGATGTGCTAAGCACCACGCCGCTAAGATTGAACCACCACGCGATACGATTCCCGTTACACGCTGCGCTGTCATTGGAATGTAGCGAAGAAGCACGCCTGCATGAATGGTGAAGTAATCCACACCTTGCTCTGCTTGTTCGATGAGTGTGTCACGATACACTTCCCACGTTAAATCTTCTGCTTTTCCGTTTACTTTTTCAAGCGCTTGATAAATAGGGACTGTCCCAATCGGAACGGGTGAATTACGGACAATCCACTCACGCGTGCTGTGGATGTTCTTTCCTGTTGAAAGGTCCATAATTGTGTCTGCACCCCAACGCGTTGCCCACGTCATTTTTTCAACTTCTTCTTCAATACTTGAACTTACCGCTGAATTTCCGATGTTCGCATTGATTTTCACATGAAAATTACGCCCAATAATCATCGGTTCGCTTTCAGGGTGATTAATATTTGCTGGGATTATTGCACGTCCGGCTGCAACTTCACTGCGTACAAATTCTGGTTCAAGTCCTTCACGAACAGCCACGTAGTTCATTTCTTTTGTAATAATGCCGTTTTTTGCGTAGTGCATTTGTGTTACATTTGCGCCTTCTTTTGCACGTAAAACATCGGTTTTTACATGCGGAAACAATTCAACTTCTGATGGTTCTGTATGTGTGCGATATCCGTTATCTTCTGGTTTAATTTCACGTGCTGCATACGCCTCGACGTCACCTCGTTCTACAATCCACGATGCACGGTTGCATGGTAATCCTTGGCGCACATCAATTTGTGCAGTTTCATCTGTGTACGGACCACTTGTGTCATAAACATCTAGTGGTGTATTTGATGTTACATTGCCTTGGCGGTCAATGCTATCTGCTAGATTAATTCGACGCATCGGAACGGTTACACCATGTTGCTCTACGTATACTTTCTCACTGCCCGGAAATTTTTTTGGTGCAATACTTTCTAAATTTCGATCTGTTTTTGTCATTACATCCACCCCTTTTTATTGTTTGTTTGCACAAAACGAAGAAAGTGGTGTACGACATCCTCTATGTTAAACAACAAAAACCAGATTTCAAAAAAGCATGAAATCTGGTTTTGTATGCGCGAAATGAGCATATGCGCTCATAAATAGATGATCTATTAACACTTTCCCACGCTGGTACAAACCAGATCAGGTCCAAAGGGTTAAAAGACTTCGTACTGCGTCTTTCTCTCAGTCTGACATTACCAGACACCCCTAGTGAATTTTCTGAATTATCTTTATATTAAACTGTAGTAACAAATTCTGCAACCGATGTGCTTGTGAAAAACGAATGCTTCATTTCGTGCTATGATAGTGAAAAAAGAAGGATTGGAGATATTTTATGAAAAAAAGAATTGCTCTTTCATTTAGCGGCGGCAAAGACTCGATGATGATGTTGGATACACTCTACGATGACTCTCGCTATGAAATCGTATGTTTGTATACAACCATCACGTCTGAAGTGGACCGTGTTTCTTTGCATGGAACGAAAAAAGAACTTTCACTTTTGCAAGCGGAGGCGTTGCAAATTCCACTTGAAATCATTGAAATTCCACCAACTTGTACGATGGAAATGTATGAGACGTTGACACACAAAGGTTTGCGAGCACTTGTAGAAAAACATCAGTTAGAAGCGATTGCTTTTGGTGATTTGCATTTGGAAGAGGTGTATAACTATCGCATTGAATTGATGAAGAACATCGATATTCCTGCACTCTTTCCTCTTTGGCAAACTGATATTTCTGCTTATATGGAGCGCTTTTATTCTTCTGGATATGAGGCGGTACTCGTTGCTGTCGGAAAAGAAAAACTGCCACGTACACTTTTAGGTACACTGCTCAACCAATCTATTGCGCAATTCGATTGTGACCCTGCCGGAGAAAATGGGGAGTATCATTCTTTTGTTGTGAACGGTCCGTTGTTTAGTAAGCCCGTTCTCTATTCATTGGGGGATTATCACGAAAGTGAATGGGTGACCTTTATCGATTTACTTCCTGCGTCAGATTAGATTCAAAACTGGTGAACAAGCTCTGTGACTTTTGTACTGTATTCAAATAAATAAAATATTACTATAGAATAAATTTGTTTGAATTGTTACAATTTAATGTACAATACTATTAGTATATTTCTATTAAGAAAGCGAGTGTTAATATGGCTGTAAATTTCGACTTCAAAGCAAAAGACAGTATGAAGACTTTCATCTCCATCCGTGTTGCTGGGATTATGCTTGTTGCCATTATTATTAGTTCTGTTGCTGGTATCTTTGTTAATAACTGGTTGCTTAGTGACACGTTACAAAACTACAATATTTCGGACCCTCAAGTGATTGACGCGATTCTTGCCGACACGACGAAAACGACGCTTATTATGGGCGGCATTTCCTTTATTACATGCAGTATTGGTCTTTTTATTATTTATAAAGTCATTGGAAAAATGGCTACTCTACTAAATAACTTCCGTATTCACTACGAGTTAGTTGCAGAAGGCGATTTATTTTACCGCATTCGTAAACGTCACCATATGCGTAAGGATGAATTAGGTGCAATTGCTCGTGCGACGGATGATATGCAAGTCCGAATTATGGAAACGATTACAGATATTGAGAAGAGTGCGAGTGCCGTTGACGGCCAAGCGAACAATTTAGCTGAAATTGCGAGTCAACTTCACTTATATTCAAATAACATTACTTCATCGATTCACTCCATTAATTCAAGTATTTATCAAGAAACAGATGAAATTGTACATATCGTTGGAAAACTCGAAGATTTCCATAAAAATTTATCCAATCGTGTATCTGATATCCAAACAGTTTCTCATATGGTCGATACGGTTCAGGATCAATCGCATCGTAGCGCAGACGATATGATGAAACTTCAGCATTCATTTGCTGAGTTCAAATCGATTTTTACTTCATTTTCACAAACCATTGGTGAGATGAAAGATAACATTCAAAAAGTAAATGATATTACGTCACTCATTAATAACATTGCTGGTCAGACGAATTTACTTGCTCTGAACGCTGCCATCGAAGCGAGCCGTGCGGGCGAAGCTGGAAAAGGCTTTAGCGTCGTTGCAACTGAAATTCGAAAACTTTCTGAGCAGACGCGTGAATCATCTGTAAACATTAATGACTTAATTGATAAGGTGTTAGATAATTCTACATCTCTCGTAACAGTAACAAGTAATCTCTCAACAAAACTTGATGTCCAAAGTGATACGATTCAGCAGTCACTCCATGCATTTGGTGAAATTACGGATGCGGTTGTAACGATTGCACCAAAGATGAGTTATTTAGCTTCGTCTTCGGAAGATATTTTAAGTAGCAACTCGTATATTCTTTCTAAGATGGAAACGATTTCTGGGATCTCAGAAGAAGTACTTGCGCTTAGTGAACAGATTAAGACGGATGCGAATCAAATGCTTTCTTCGTCTGAAATGGTTTCTTCGACAGCTGACCATTTACAACAAGCGGCAAATACAACGACGAAGACGATTGGTCGTTTCAATTTGGAAGACCCTAAAGGGGAATATAAAGTTTCATAAGAAAAGAAAAATCCACTTCATGTTGAGGTGGATTTTTTTCTATGAAAACTGCTGTTATTTGGTCGCGGGCGCTTGTCTTGTGTTTGGGTCGGCTACGTCAGGGACCTTCGCTTTCCTGTGGGGCAGCCGTATGCCTCCTCGTCGCGAAAAAGCTGCTCCTGCGGGGTCATACTTGGCTACCTGTCCCACGGGAGTCTCCGGTCCCTGACTCCGCCTTCCCTTGCGGAG
>JBOFGC010000386.1:0-1715 GCA_051648945.1 Bacilli bacterium | reverse complement strand
ACTTTCACGCGTGTTTAACATTCTAAAAAACAAAAAACTCCCCCACACCAGCCAATATCCATCAGCTAATGCAGGAAAGCTTATTAATCTAAATCAAGAGGATTTTCCTTCTCTTCTAGTTCATCTTCGTAATCACTGTCGTCATATAATGCCTCTTTTTGTAACGTTTCAAGTGGTACAATTGCGGTTATTTTTTCAAGTATACCTTGATACGCAGGCTCTTCTAGTTTCAGATTGTCCTTTATTTCCTTTTCAATTTCCGCTAAAATCGGCTCTACTTTTTCATTTAGTGCCGTACCTTGGTTGCCCATACTTTTCATATCTTGACGTAATTCATCGATTTCTTCGTACACTTCTTTTCGGTCATCTTTCGTACGAATATAGCGTGCTTCTTCGGCGATTTCATAGACATCCGCCATAATCTCAATTTTCCATTGTTCATCGTTTTTATCACTTAATTCAAGTAGGCCATATTTCTTTTTCAGTGCTTCAATATTTTTTTGTGCACTGCTCAACGTTTCACTACTATTCGTTTGATCTGCTTTTAATTTATTAATTTCTTCCTCAAGAAGGCCATTTGCATTTTTTAATTCTTCATACGTCGTTTTGTCTACTTCTTTTTCTTTAGCTTCAATTCTACGCGCAATGTAATGCTGCTTTTTTTCGTAGTCGCTAATGTCTAATGCGTCGTCCTTATCATATACATCTTCGGCAATTTCATCGACAAGGTCGAGCATGTCATCCACAATTTCATAGACAACGACGTCACTCGTTTTTTTCACACTGTCATCTACCTTATTTGAATCTGTTGCTTTATCATCGGAACACCCACTCATTGTGCCTGCTAACAGTAGGGTCAATAACCACTTGTTTTTCATCTACGTTTCCTCCTAAGTTGAATGGCTCTACTTAGGTTGAGTTTTTCCTCTTTGTTCTATTCATCACGTCATTAAACTATGCACACGTGCTATTGTAGTTAGGGGAAATACATACGGATAACTGTAATATCGAATATAAAACGCACCAGGTAAGCCAAGTCCTGTTGGATAACTCACTGATTTTCCGCTCCAATTGTTTGCCTGAAGTAAAAATTGTAACCCTCTTTGGATGGCATCACTTTGTACACTTATTCCTGTATGCAGCAGAGCGTCCATTGCCCATGCTGTTTGAACAACAGTGCTATACTGAAGCGGTTCATAACGTTTCGCCACTGCACTTCGTCCCGATTCGCCCCAACCACCATCATCATGTTGAACCGAGAGTAGCCATTTTTGAGCACGTTCTAGTGCAACGTTTACCTTTTGATTGTCTGTAATACTTCCGAGCCCCGAACATGCAGCCCACGTACCATAAATGTAGTACACGCCCCATTTTCCATACCATGCACCGTCGTTGTTTTGATTGTTCAGCAGCCACGAAATACACTGTTTAATTTGTTTGTGTTGAGGAGACATATTACAATATTTCCGTAATGTATAGAGCGTGCGTCCCGTTAAATCGGCTGTTGATTCATCAAGTAATGCGTCTTTCGCATTTTCTAGAGGTAGCCATTGAAACATCTTCTTATTCGCATCTTTTTCGAATGCGCCAAAACCGCCGTCACTGTTTTGCATGTGCAGTAGCCACGCCTTCGCTTTATGAAACACTTCGGGCTCTGTTAATGCAGCATCTTTACCAAGCGCACGCAATACTGCACTTGTATCATCCACATCAGG
>JBOFGC010000385.1:0-3471 GCA_051648945.1 Bacilli bacterium | reverse complement strand
AAGAAATGCTTTATTTACGACGAGACTTCTTGCCATTTGCTCTGCATAATAGCCCGATGTGCGACTATGCATTCCATTGACCCAACCACCTAAAAATAACACTTGATGGGTGTGATTATGCTGATGAAGTGCCTGAGCGACAGCAAAAGAATGTGTAATGATCGTTATTGTAAAATTACGTGGTAAATAGGGTACCATTTGTAATGGCGTACTCCCTTCATCAATAAAAATCATATCATTCTCTTCAATAAACGAAGCGGCAATTTCTGCGATTTTCTGTTTTTCTTTTTGGCGTAAAATGATTCGTTCTTGCATGGATGGTTCAACCTTTAATTGCTCAACTCGTACTGCACCACCATGTACTTTTTTTAATTTACCAATCAGTTCTAGTTCTTCTAAGTCTTTGCGAATCGTCTCTGTCGTTACACCGAACGTACTGCTAAGTTGGGTGACACGAACGGTGCCATCCGATTGTACATATTCACAAATCATCTGTTTTCTTTCTTCAGGTAATAAATGCATGTAACCATCCCTTATTCATTGTGTTTGAGTGTATGATGAACGACTATTCCACGTCTACCAAGTGCTTCAAAGAAAACGTGTGGTTGCAGAAATACTTGTTCGGGGTCAATCACACCGACCTGTTTGACTTCCCCTTTGGCAAGCGCAGCACATGCAATACCAAACGGAATGCCGACATTTTTCGTGTACGCACGTAAACCTGCCCACTCTTTGACACTTCCGTCTGAAGCAGGATGTGTATGCGTATGAATACTTGTGGCCTTTGTGCCGTCATGTAATGTTCCGGTGCATTCTACATGAAGTGCGTAGCCATACAACGCCGTTTTTTTCCCTTTCTCACATTGTACTAAATATTCACCGATACAATCCATAATTCCGATTTCTTTGTCGTTTACGTTAATTGCTTCATTGTTTAGTATACCCCAATCATAGAGCGCAGCGAGTAGTTTCATATTTTCTTTTGGCCATGTACCACGGGTTTCAATATTTTGTACACCTTTTGCAGCGAGATGTTTTGCTAGCGTTATAGTTTCCGAATGTGGAATGATATATTGCGTTGTCATTCCGTATGGTTCTGGTAATTGTATGTCTTTTGGAAGTGCAAAAGGTGGCACTTGAACAAATTCGCCGTTATGGTAAACAACACGGGTTGGAAGTGACGGGTCATATTCGTAGCGCGTTGTTTCCGCGATTGCACGTGAAAAAGCGATCGGACGAAATGAGCCGTGACTCACATACACATCATCAATAATTGCGAAGTGTTGCGCACTATCCATACACATCAATTGCGTCAACCCTGGCGTCATACCAAAACCCGCAATCAACGTCTTTGATTGCTGTACAAACCAATCATTCCATTCTTTTTCTGCTCCAAATCCGTTTAAATTGATACCCGAGCATCCCGCTTTTGCAATGCATTCTGTCGATATTCCATTCATCGTAATTTGTGTACCATCAAGAACGACATCAAAGCCTTTCATTTGTTCTACCGTTGCTTCAATTTGAGTAAGGTCCGTATGAATCCAATCTACGCGTTCACTTTCAAAGCTTTCAGCAAAAACACGTGCAGCTTCACTGTTTATATCTGCAATTCGAATGTGAAATTCTGGTTCGTTTTCAAATAAATCATAAACCGCTTCTCGGGCAATCGAACCGGCGCCACCTAAACAAAATATTTTCTTTTTCATGATTTCACACCGTCCTTTTCATATTTAAGAATAATTTGAACTAATTTTTCAATATCTTCCGGAAATACATCGCCTATTGTGCCGATTCGGAATGTATCCCTTGCTTCGATTTTTCCTGGGTATATAACAAATCCGTTTTCTTTCAAGTAATTATAAAACATCTTGAAATCAAAATTTTCATTCGGATAGTAAAATGACGTAATAATTGGTGATTGATGCGCATGTTCAATTGGACTTCTCCAACCATGACGCTGAAGAGCGCTTGACAGAATTTTTTGATTTTCTGTGTACCGCTTTTGTCTTTTTTCAATCCCGCCCTCTTGTATTAATTCATCAAGTGCAACTGAGAATGCATGTACGCTATGCGTTGGGCTAGTAAAACGCCATTTGCCATTGTTTTGTTCCATCTCTTCCCATTGCGCATACAAATCAAGCGAAACCGTTGTAGCATTTCCTTTACAATTTGTAAGCAATGAACGCCGACAAAGTACAAACCCAAATCCCGGCACACCTTGTATACATTTATTGCTACTACTAATGAGATAATCGATGCCATACGCTGCAATGTCAAATGCAATCCCACCAAAACTACTCATACCATCCACGATATACGTACACTGATACATTTTGCAAAGTTCACCGATTTTAGCAATTGGATTTAAAATCCCGGTCGTCGTTTCACAATGAACGACAGCAACGTGCGTAATCTCATTGTGTTGCGCTAAAAGAGCACTTACTGCATCACAATCGATTGTTTCCGTCGAAGCTACTTCATAGGTCATACAGCGAATACCCGCTTTTTTTGCCATTTCAATCATCCGTCGACCGTATGCACCGTTACTTAACAATAGTAATACATCGCGGTCTCTATTGATACAACTTGTGAGCGTGCTCTCTACTGAGAACGAACCGCTGCCTTGCATTAGTACGGTTGTATAATGTTGTGTTTGTTTTGTTGCCAATTGCAGCAACTGTGTTCTTATTTTTTGAACGAGTGCGTGATAGCTATCATCCCATGTGCACCAATCTTGAAGTAATGCAGACCGAACACCAACACTCGTACTTAAAGGTCCTGGTGTTAATAATAAATAGTCGTTATGTTTCATACGCTACCTGCCATTTTTTGTTCAATTTGAGTGATAATTTCTGGCAATTCGTTTAGATTTCGAATAACATAATCCGCGCCCGCTTCTACTAATTGATTTGTCGCTTTAGTAATCATTGCTCTTTTTTCATCTTCTGATTGTGCATTGAAAATTTCTTCCGATAAACCGATAAGATTTCCACCTTCGACAACACCAATACTCCATACACCTGCATTTTTCCCTTCTTCGATATCAACCGTTGTGTCGCCCACTTTGATGACACACTGCGGTGGATAAACATCGAGTGCTTGCATCGCGGAGTGAATCATCCATGGTTTCGGACGCCCAATTCCACCTACTTGTTCACTTGTGATCACACATTCAGGCATATAACCATGAAAGTTTGCAACAGGTAAAATACTTTGCATCATATGTTGCGTGTAGCCTGTTGTACTTCCGATTTTGATGCCATTTTGTAAGCAATAAACGCTCATCTGTAGCACACTTTCAAAAGGCACTGCGCTACTTTCTAACCGTTCTTGGATGGCAATTTCAAATGTTTGATTGATTGTTTCTACTTGTTCATGTAGAAAATGTGTATCACCTGTTATTTCCTTTAATAAATTGTGAATATGTTGTTGTTTAGACATCCCCATTTCTTTTCGAATGTCATTCTC
>JBOFGC010000384.1:0-2337 GCA_051648945.1 Bacilli bacterium | reverse complement strand
TACACTTTGGTCTTCGATAAGTTTTACTTCAATGCGTACGCGGTTCTCGCTAAAGGAAACCTCGATATTTTCTTTCGTTGCGGCACCGATTTGCGCACGCACAATGTATGTTGTATCTGTTTCAGCAACATCAACGGGAAATTGCGGAAACACATTGCGTTGTACTTTCGTGTCTACATCTTTCACCCAATCACGAATAGCGTCTTTATCAATTCGTGCACTCACTTCTTTCGCAACTTTATTCCATTGCTTTTTCACATAATCTACCGCTTCTTTTTGTCTATTTTTCTCGTCCATTACGTATTCCTCCTTAATTTGAATTGCTATCAACACATTTTATGAACAAGTAGGAAAAAATAGACCAGAAATTACGTTTGTTTTCACAACACTGTCGCAAAAGTTGTCGAATGTATGGTAAGATAGACAAGCATGTATTTAACGATTTTCTTTTTTAGCGTGTAGAAAATGACGCAAAGAGAATCCTAAAGATAGTTGGTTAACGAAAAGGAGCAATGCTTTATGTGTGGATTTTTAGGCGTATACTATAAAACACCCCTCGATAGAAACGAACCGTCCGAGCAATTTGTAAAAGCAAATGAATTGATCACGCACCGCGGACCAGATGATGAAGGATACTGGGTAGGCGACCATGTTGAATTTGGTTTTCGTCGCTTAAGTATTATCGATATCGAAGCAGGTCATCAACCATTAACGTATGCAGATGAGCGCTATACGATTATTTTTAATGGTGAAATATATAATTACGTGGAATTGCGTGAACAATTAATAAAAGATGGTTATACATTTAAAACGCATTCAGACACGGAAGTGATTGTTGCGCTGTATGCTGCACAAGGTGAAGCTGTAGTCAATCATTTGCGTGGGATGTTTGGTTTTATGATTTGGGATAAAGAGAAGCAAGTATTATTTGGTGCTCGTGACCATTTCGGGATTAAGCCATTCTTTTATAGTGAGACAGAAGAGGCGATTTATTTCGGTTCTGAGAAAAAAAGTTTATTGTTGTTGAGTGAAAACAATTTTGTTAATCCATTCAATTTACAACATTATTTCACGTATCAGTATGTACCAGAACCTGGTACAATGCATCAAGACATTCAAAAATTAGAACCAGGACATTGCTTTACAAAACATGTAGGACAGCCTATGTCTATTCGTTGTTACTGGAAGCCAGAATTCAAGCCAGTAAACAAAGAAAAAAGTTCATTTATAAAAGATATTCAAAATGTTTTACGTGATAGCGTTGAAATGCACATGCGTTCGGACGTGCCAGTTGGCTCATTCCTTTCGGGTGGCATCGATTCATCAATTATCGCGTCAATTGCAAAAGATTTAAATCCTAACTTAACGACTTTTAGTGTTGGGTTTGAAAATAAAGGGTTCAGCGAAGTTGATGTTGCAAAAGAAACGGCAGCTGCACTTGGTGTTGAAAATATTTCAGTAAATGTTACACCGGAAATGTTCATTCAAGAGTTACCACGTATCATGTGGCACATGGACGATCCATTAGCAGACCCAGCAGCAGTTCCTTTGTATTTTGTTGCAAAAGAAGCAGCGAAACATGTAACGGTTGTTCTCTCTGGTGAAGGTGCGGATGAATTATTTGGTGGTTATAACATTTATGCAGAGCCGTTATCACTAAAATGGTTTGAAAACATTCCAGATTTCATGAAAAAAGGCATGTTTAGCATGAGTAACATTTTAAAAGATGGTGTTCGCGGTAAAAGTTACATCCAACGTGGTTGTACACCAATCGAACAGCGTTATTATGGAAATGCGAAAATTTTCACTGAAGCTGAAAAACATACATTGATTAAAATGTACAATGAGGAAATTCCGTATACAGCAATTACGAAACCGTTGTACGAACGTGTTGGTACGTACGATGACATTCAAAAAATGCAGTACATTGACATGTATACATGGTTACGTGGAGACATTCTCTTAAAAGCGGACCGTATGACAATGGCCCATTCATTAGAATTACGCGTACCATTCTTAGATAAAGAAGTGTTTAGAGTTGCATCAACATTACCTTCAAAACTGAAAGTAAGTGAAACACAAACGAAAATGATTTTACGTGAAGCTGTGAAAGGCATTGTCCCAGAACATGTGCTTGAGCGTAAAAAGCTTGGTTTCCCAGTGCCGATTCGCCACTGGTTAAAAAATGAGTTGTATGATTGGGCAGTCACGCTCATTAAAGAATCACAAGTGGATTATCTCGTAAACAAATCAACAGTATTTGAATTACTTGAAAATCATCGTGCTGGAAAAGGCGATTACTCGCGTAAAATTTGGACTGCTCTCATGTTTATGTTG
>JBOFGC010000383.1:0-1793 GCA_051648945.1 Bacilli bacterium | reverse complement strand
GAGTACAGTGCACACAATCAACGTGGTTACATTAAAATAAACGCAACAATTGCTGACCCTACTGCTTTACAACGCGATTGGAAAGTTGATTTATTGCATGCTTGTGAATCAAACGCAAGTTCACCCATTCATCCCGTATTAAAACGACCGGATGAAAAGTTCGTAACAGAGCTCGCTTATGAAAATCCCCGTTTTGTTGAAGATATGGTTCGCCTCGTTGCGAGTGATCTCTATGAAACGCCGTATATTACACAATTCGATGTGGAATGTCGCAATGAAGAAAGCATCCACCTTCATGATGCAATTGCCCGTATTTCCTACACAAAATAAGAACACTAAAAAGAGCGGACCCAACACCAATTGGGGCCGCTCTTTGTCATAATTTACACATCATATCGTTCTGGTTTAAGAAAACGTAATGCCAAAACAGTTACGAATACCCCAAGAAGCAAACTTAACAAGAAGCCAATTGGACTTGCTTGCACATGATTAAAAGTAAAAAAACCACCATTCGTTGCAGAAAGAGAAACCCCAAAACTATACGCACTAATTCCGGCACAAACACCACCTAAAATACTTGCGAACATAATACGAAGCGGGTCTTTCAGCGCAAAAGGAATCACGGATTCTGGCAAAAAGGCCATACCAAACAAAATCGTCGGAATTGCATATACACGCTCAGCATAGGAAAAACGCGTTTTAAATAATAATGCACTGAGTCCAATCCCAATCGGCGCACTCATACTTGCTACAGTTATACTAGCAACCATCAGCCCCATATCCGATTGAATACTACTTGAACCGATGCTAAATGCAATTTTACTTACAATACCACCAAAATCGATATTCATAAGTGCACTTAGAATGCCTGCATCAAAAACATCCGATGAATACACACGTTCATGCAACAGCCGCTCTAAATTTTGTGCAAGCATTTGCACAGGATAAAGCGTAAAATATAGCGTAAATATACCACTAAGTAAAATACTTAGCACTGGATAGAGCGCTAGTTGTTTAATTCCTTCAAAACCAACAAGCGTCCCACGAAACCCTTTCACAACAGCATACGTCACACCACCCGCAACAAAACCAGCAAGTAACGCACCCCATAATCCAACACCGGCTTGATACAGTAATAGACCACAAATTACACCAGGAGCAAAAGCGTGGCGCCCAGCAATACTTCGGGCTAAATTACCACTAAAAATCGGCAACCCAAGCGCTAACACCACATTTAAACCTAAACTCATAAGCAATTCACTAAACGGATGATAATCTGCTGCTGTCGATAGAAACGACGTAACACCAAACAAATAACTGAGAAAAATTAACGTACATCCGCTTAAGAAAAATGGAAAAACTTTTGTACTTGCATACGTCAAATGATGATGAATCCATCCGAAAATTGAACCATGAACGGGTGCGGAATCATTAATAGACTGTTGCGACTCGTAAGTTGGTGCATCTTCTTCTTTCGCCCTCACAATAAGTCGTTCCGCATTTCGGATACAATCATTCACACTACTATACAGAACAGGTTTACCGAGCAATCGGTCATCTCCTGAACCACCTACGACAATTGCGGCATGTGCATTTGCAATTGTTGTCGGTAAAATTTGACCTGACACACCATCAAAATGTTTCACCTCAACCGCGATAGTAACACCTTGTTTATGTGCTGCAACACGCAATGCTTGTGCAGCCATATACGTTCCGAGTATTCCTTGTCTACACTGCGTAAAAGCAACAACGGTACACTCATTTGAAGTGGCCCCATGTTGTTTTTTCTTTTC
>JBOFGC010000382.1:0-5835 GCA_051648945.1 Bacilli bacterium | reverse complement strand
TAAGTGGATTTGAAAAAGGTGAAGTGTTTAATTTGTTTTGGATTGAACGCAAACCATATCGTGCGTTTAAAAACGAATGCATTCAACGGTTTCGTCCCATTTGTAATATAAATAATAATAAAAGTAATGTTGTCATTTTATAAATTTAACGATAAAAAAGAGGATTTACACATAGAAATAGCGAATATAGTACGTATTAATATTTTGAGGTGAGAAAATGCGGCATATTCTAGGAGTATTCATACTATTATTAACATTGCTTTTTTCTGGATGTGCGCATTTTGAAGAAAAGACAAAAAATAATGCAACACCAAAAATGGAAAATACGCTATACAACTTAAAAAAACGCTATGGTGAGAACAGACAAACTATTTCGTCTCCACTGTATAACATAAATGAAACAGAAACACTTCGTTTCCGCTTTTTATCAGATTTAAGTCAAGTGAGTGCCAATGAAATCGTCAGTGTGCATAGCGAACGCAACTGTTTGCCCGAGAGTGACATAGGCGCAGGCTCTCCATTTGCAAGTGAATATAAAGATGGTTTCTTTATATTCAATGTAGAACCACCGTTGCGACCTGTTTTAGCATCACCTACTGAAAAAACACGTGAAGGTAGAAATTGGGGAAACGCACCAGTATACTACATTCGCATCAACTACGATCTACAATCTATAACACCTAAAAAATTAGACAAACCTATTATTATCCCGATGACCATTTCATCCAATGTTACCGTTCCTACAGTAAAAATAGTTTCATCTGGAAACGGAAATGAACAATTATATTGGAAACCGATAAAAAACGCTTCAAAGTATGTGGTTTATAAAATTGAAAACACAACATCAACAAATTTAAAAGGTAAAGAACGTGCGTATCGCGGCTTTTTCGCAAATAAATATGCTGCGCTTACTACAAATTATTTTCCAATCAAATATAATGCGTCAGATGGAAACAGCATTGAATTTGTCGTAACAGCAATTGTTGGGGGTAAAGAAAGTAGATTCAGTCAAAGTGTTAGCGTAAAACAAACGAATCACCCTGTTTTATCTCCAATCAATAAAGTAGAAACTTTTGCTGATGCACCGTTTACAGTGCAAAGTGAAACAAACAAGTCGTTAAATCGAGTGTACTACGATATGGGGACACTAAAAATTACGGATAATGGTGGAGCACAGATATTGTTTTCAGTTGATGGTTGGCCTGGGTCAAAAACATTAAAGGTACGCCATTATAAAACTGGAGACGAACAAATTCTCCCAACAGTGCCGGTCTCAAAAAAAGGGTTCATTGAAGTACGCAACAATATGGATGATTTCCCAATTCGGTCCTTGCAATATGAAGATAAGCGGGAAAATGTATTTGAAGTAACAAAACTAGTAGATGAAATAAAGCAAGAAGTAGACCATGCAGAAACCATTGAAGTAGCAAAAGTAGCACAATCATTTACAATCTTTGCGGATTCTGCATTTGAAGAATATGTCGCAGAGTCACTTTTGGCAGGACGAAAAAACATTTCATTGCAAGCGTTTCCTTCTTATCAAGACACAGAGACAATCGCGGATCAAATGTTTAAAGTGATATATCAAAATCCATACATTTTAAATGTGGAAAGTTTTGATTACGATTTTTCAACGAAGACCATACAAATCAAATATATTGGTAGCTATAAAGAGATAAAAAAGAAACAAATGGAGATTGCTAGAAAAACAACAAAAATCATCTCTGAAATAATAGAAGAGAAGCAATCTGAAGTAGAGAAAGTACGTAGTATATATACATTTCTAGAACGTGAAAGTGACTTTGAAGAGGGACAATCGCCGAAGGAAGAGATTGTCCAAACGAAAAAGGAGCAATTTGAATACAATTCTACTTATGGTATTATGGTTAAGAAAAAAGGCACGTCATTAAGTTATGCACAAACATTCAAGTTATTGAGTGCCAAAATAGGAATCGAAAATATTGTTGTTACCGGCCAACTCAATCATAGTATACATGCTTGGAATAAAGTGAAAATAGACGGAAAATGGTTCAACATCGATGTTACAAACAATAAGAAAAATACGAATATACCCTATATGTTGTTTTTGACAAGCGATTCATGGGCAAAATCAATGGCGTATATTGAAGATCAAAAATATGAAATTGATAATCGCCAACAACTGTATAAAAGTATTTCTAATGAATATGGATGGTATGCTTCAAATAATGTGACGACATTAACCCCTTCTGAGATTGAAGACACAATACGAACAGCAATGAAAAACGACGAACCTTCGTGTGTGTTTTATATACCAATAGAAGTTTTTAGCAAGCCAAATAGAAAAAATATTCTGTTTCAGATGAATACACTATTGGAGAATATTGATACAATATCGTATTCTATTTCCGGTAACTTTTTGGTGATAAACTTAAAAGTTTCTTAGGATTTGAAAGAGTTATTGATTTGTTTATTGGAAAAAGGCTATCATGGATAGTAAGAAATCACTAGTTTTGGAGATGACGTTATGAATTGGAGAGAAACATTTGCACTATATGAAGAAGCAGCAACTACAAATCCTGAATTATTGGTGCAATTACAATCGTTACAAACAGAAGAAGACCAACAAGCACATTTTGATGGTGCGCTAAGCTTTGGTACCGGGGGCATTCGAGGGATTCTCGGAATCGGTCCGAATCGATTAAATGTATGGGTTGTTCGTAAAGTATGTTATAGCATTGCGCAACAACTACGTTTGGAAAAATCCAATGCTGCTGTTGTTATCGGTTACGATGCACGTCATCAATCAAGAGCGTTTGCAGAAGTTGCAGTTGCCACATTTTCATCATTTGGAATAAAAGCGATATTATTTGATAATAGAAGTACAACACCTGAAGTGAGCTGGGCGATACGTTGGTATCGTGCGGACATGGGGTTGATGATTACCGCTAGCCACAATCCACCCGAGTATAACGGAATTAAAGTGTATGGAAGTGATGGTTGTCAACTTGCGCCACATATTGCGGATGAAATTGTTACGAATATGGAGCAATTGCCATGTGAAATACTTTTACCAACTGTAGCCTTCTCAATGAAACAGTGCGAAGTAGTAAGTGAACAATGTACGAAAGAATATGTAGCTGCTGTTTCTGCGTTAAGTAATCTAGATATTAATGAAAATATTAAAGTTGTCTACACACCGCTTCATGGCGTTGGATTAACGAGAATACAAGATGTGATTGGTGTGAAATCTTGGATAGATTTGCATGTCGTAGAAAGTCAATGTAATCCAGATCCCGATTTTACACATACAAAAAGTGCAAATCCAGAAGACCCTATTAGTTTTACGGAAGCAATAGCGCTTGGTGAAGAAATCCAGGGCGATGTGTTGTTAGCGACAGACCCTGACGCCGACCGATTAGGTATGGCAATCCATAATGGCAATCAATACGTATGCTTGTCAGGAAATGAATTTGCGATTTTGGCGTATTATTATCTTCTAAAAACAAAACCATTGAAGCGTAATGCAACGTTAATCAAGAGCGTAGTTAGTACAGATACTGTTGATAAAATGGCTCAGGCAGTACAAATGGATGTGATTCACACACTTCCTGGATTCAAATATATTGGTGAGCGTATTGGTAGCTTTGAAGAGGATGACCGCTCTACTTTCTTTTTCGGATTTGAAGAGAGTTACGGCTATTTATTTTCACCTTTTGTTCGCGACAAAGACGCTATTCAAGCAGCGTTATTTGCGTGTGAAATGGTATCCTATTTTAAACGTTTAGGAATGAATGCAATCGAAGTACTTCATCAAATTTATGAGACGTATGGCTATAGCAAAGAAAAATTGTTGAATTTCTCTTTTCCAGGCTATAGTGGTCAAGAGCAAATGAAAGAAATTATGCGCCACTTTCGTGAAAATGGGTTGCCGAAATCCATTGCCTATTCTTATGTAAGTGATATTCTAGAAGGAAAACTGCGTGCTCCAGATGGAGAATTTCTCGGATTAACGGAATGGCCAAATGAAAATATGTTGATTTTTCATCTAAAAAACAATGATTCTATCATCTTAAGACCATCTGGGACGGAACCGAAACTGAAAGTGTACATAAAATGCACACATGCAGTCGAAGCGGAAGTAGGAGCGGTTATAGAAGAAATCGAACAGCAGATAACTGCGCAGGTAGCGCGCACGCTACAAACCGTAAATGCCTAACGTAAGGGCTGACGATGGACGGAATTCTGACATCTGTGGTACTCTAGTATAGTAAAATTTGCTATATGGAGGTAAAAAATGAAAAATCATTTTGTTTCTACAAAAGGTACGTTGTTTGTCGGTAAACGTCGTACTTTTGATTATACAGATGTTGATTATCATGAAAGTATTCGAAGCTTTTGGCGTGAATTAAGAGCGGACGGTACATTAGACAAACTACAACGATTAGAAATTGGCGAAATCAAAGGGTTTATCGGTTTTGTAACAGACACAAAGCGTGATGAACTGGATGAAATTGTGGATGAACATAAAATTGATTATTGGATTTGTGTACAACAAGCAGGATATCCTACGAATGATTGGGATTGGATGATGCTACCACCTGCCGATTGGTTACCGTTAGAAGTAGAAGAAGGAAGTATTGATTCCCTTCAAGAAATTAAAAATTATTTAAGTGTAGATTGGTTACAGCAACAAGACTTAAAACACGCTGGCTGGCCAGATTTAGAAGTCTACACATCCTATGGTCCGATTGGTGATGTATTTCCACTTACAGTATGGGTGCCTGTTCAAACTACAAAAGAAGACTAAAACATAATGAAGTGTTGTTCGAAATATCATAATTCATGGTATAGCGAACAACACTTTTTTGTATTTTAAAAAATATACATAAAGTGTTGATTTTGCATTCGATTTAAATAGTTAGGAGCTGTTTAGATTGTATAAGTTAACTGAAATACAAAAAAATTATGGACGCTTAGCTGAACTTTAGATTTAGCCAACGCGAGTGACAGTCTCAACCAATCTATGAAAATAGAGCGCCCATTTTCACAGTAAAGAATCGTACACTCTTTTAGAATTGGTATTGCTTTGCTATCTCATCCTTTAGTCGATGATAATACCTGATGCAGTACCTCTATGTTAAAAATCGCAAATTAGAATATAAATTACTACAAAAAGAAGGATTTAAATTCAAGCGTGTCGAATGTATACTACACAGATAAATTCAGAAAAGGATGTGCATTTAGTGGAAAAATTATGGAAACGTCTAGAACAATATTTAGAGAATAACTGTCCAATTTTGCTACATTCATTGTCTCAAGGGGCAAGTGACGAAAGTATTGATTGGCTTGAAAAAGAAATAGATTGCAGTCTACCACAAGCAATGAAAAAATCTCTTAAATTGCATAACGGTCAAAAAACAGATGAATTTGGGGGATTGTTTTGGGGCTTTACGTTACTTAGTGTTGAAAGCATTTATGAAGAATGGACGATATGGACAGACCTTTCGAAATCGGGTGCATTTAATGATTTTCAACTACTCGCGAATGATGCCTATGAAGAGCGAGTGAAGCAAGATTTGTGGTGGAGAGTAAAATGGATTCCATTTACTTCAGACGGAGGAGGAAACCATCTTTGTATTGATACAGAACCTACAGAATACGGGCAAGAGGGACAAATCATTGAAATGTGGCATGACACGGAGAAACGCCCCGTTGTTGCAGACAGTTACGAAGAGTTATTTCGGCATTTTGTAGAGGCACTTGAAACGGACAGTTGTCGATTTCGTACAGAGTATGAATATGCAGTGTTTGAAGAAGAATAAGAAAACGCTTGTTAAGAAATCTCTTAGCAAG
>JBOFGC010000381.1:0-2173 GCA_051648945.1 Bacilli bacterium | reverse complement strand
AGAAGCGCTCAAGCAGTTCTTTGGAATTTTATTTGGAAGCAGCGAACAAGACGCGTAAGCGGAAAAGGAGAGAGAATGATATGCCGAATTGGTGCGAAGGGACATTGAAACTACGAGGAAAATATGAAAATGTGTTAGAGGCTCTAGAAAGTGAGGTATCTGGTGGCACAATCGAAACTGATAAGTGGGGAGATATTAAATTAACAGGTATGCATAACGAGCGAATTGGGAAACGGGTATTAAAAGTGAAGCAAGATGTTTTGGAGTGGTGTGTTTCCGAAAAGCGAGAAGATGAAGAACACACAATTTGTTTAGAAGTAGAAAGCGCTTGGGCGTTTGTACCTGATGAGCTAGAACGCATTTCAAGAACGTACGACATAGACGTAAGAGCTCATGGCTACGAAAGTGGAATTGAATTTGAACAAATAGTCACGTGTTTACGGGGTGAGGAAATAGTTGAAGAAGTCTTGCGTTATGATGACTGGAAATGGGAGTGTCCATTCCCACACTTTGGTGGTTAGAACGTATGAAACTCAAAGAATACCAACGACCAAGAAAATCAGTCGGCAAAACATGCCTGGCGAATCCAATCTTTGATAATTACACCGCCGACGAACTGAACAAGCACATGAAACACTTGCTTGAGCTTGAAATCAAAGCTATCAAAAAAGAGTTTGTAATCGAGTTTGGCGAAGAATATAACGGAATCGTGCATTATGAAAAAATTTATTTAGACGAACATGAAGTGAAGAAGATACTCAATGAAGTAGACGCGAAAGCGAAAAAGGAGAACATATGATCAATAGAACAACACTAGTAGGACGTATTACAAAAGACCCAGAGTTACGCTATACAGGAAACAACACAGCCGTTTGTCAATTCACTGTAGCGGTCAATCGCACTTTTACAAATCAAGCAGGAGAACGTGAAGCAGACTTCATTCCAGTTATCGCCTGGCGTAAACAAGCAGAGAACTTAGAGAAATTCATCAAAAAAGGGATGCTCTTAGGAATTGATGGACGCTTGCAAACACGAACATATGAAGCGCAGGACGGTTCAAAGCGTTTTGTAACAGAAGTAGTTGCTGATAATGTGCATTTCTTAGAGTCTCGAAAACAAGAAACGGCACCATTGCCAGAACCAACACCATATTATGATCCGAACCAATCTCAAGCAGGACAACAACATTCAACACAAACACAACAACCTGTATTTGTCACACAAGAAACAAACATCGATATTTCCGATGATGATTTACCGTTCTGATGAGACTGAAAGAATACGCTGCGTATCGTGGCGAAGAGTTCCTTACAATTGGGACAATCGATGAAGTCGCTGCGTTCCTAGGTTTGAAAAAAAGAAGTGTTCAGTTCATGTCTACGATTACTCATCGCCGACGCACTGAACAGTGCGGTAGACAGAATGCCGTCTGCCTTTACCCATTTGAGGAGGATGAAGATGATGAGTAGACCTCAAAGCGTGTTCGCTGTATATCGTGATGACGAATTCCTTGCGGTTGGAACTTCAAAAGAATTAGCTGAAATGCTCAATGTTTCGCTGAAAACAATTCACGTTTTCAAGCGCAAGGCGCAACATGAACGAGCGAAGTCAAAAAAAGGTGTGGCAGTCGCTCACAAGATTGACTACAAAGAACCAGAAGAAATCTATTCAGCATATGAAAATATCCAAATAAAGTGCAAGCAGGCGGGGACGCAGAAATCTCCAGAAATAAAGAAAGAGATTGTTAAATATTTCCGTCTCTTCAAAGAAGAATATGCAGAAGAATTGAATCGCAAGCGTATTAAGTTGACTGATAAGGGGTGACGTTATGATGATTTCGTTTTTAAGAAAAAAAGTGATGAGAGTTCTAAAACAAACAACTATCAAAAACGATAGAAACAAATTAATCGCGAAGCTAAATGAAGAAACGCTTGAATTGAGCTTATCGATCAGGGAAGGAAACAACAAAAACGCACGAGAAGAGATTGCCGACTGTCTCATCGTGCTGGCACAAATAATGGAAATTGTCGAGTTTGGTGAAAGCGACCTAGACAAAAAACTCGAAGATGTTAAAAGGCGTTATGGAGGCTAAAAAATGAAAATATTTGCATTCGCGCTGCTTACTTGCGGCAGCCTTATTTTTTTATCGGTGCATCTCAGCACAATGGGGAGT
>JBOFGC010000380.1:0-2734 GCA_051648945.1 Bacilli bacterium | reverse complement strand
AAACTAAAAAGTTTATAAATTTCTAAAATTCTGTCAGTTTTTGTGTATTTTGCTGATGATTATTAAATTAAAATCGAAATTTATGGGGTTTTTTTGTACGTCGGACCAACACGTGACTATATACCTAGTTTTTTGTGGGCGTTTGTTTTTCAGACAGACCATGTAGAATTTTTTCTTATAATTTACACTTTTTACACAATTATAACGTATAGTTTCCTTTACTCTTTGCTATACTATTAGTTGTGAATATTCCCAATCCACATTTACAAAGTTATCGTTCAAGAATGAAAAATAGAGCCGCTGCCACGGCTCTATTTTTCATTCTTGTTTTGTTGCCTGGAAAAACTTATTCCCTCCGGACAAGTTATACACTTTTTCAATGCCACGACCAAGCAAAATATTTTGTGCCGCATTTCCGGTTACCCCTTTATTGCAATACGTAACCGTAAAAGCCAAAGCATCTAGCTTTTCACTGTTCTCACGCAATTTTCCATGCGGGATGTTCTGCGCAGTCGGTACATGCTTTTGATCAAATTGTTTTGTCGCACGGGCATCAACAAGTTGCACGTCCGCACCTTCTGAAATTGCGCTTCGTAACTGTTCTGCTGTTATGAGTGGACGCCCATTGTTCATCGCGTTGTCTAGAATCATTCCTGTATAATGCACAGGGTCTTTCGTCGTTGCAAACGGCGGTGCATATGCGAGGTCAAGATGAAAGAGTTCATCTACAGTTGCGCCATACGTGATGAGTGTCGCGAACACATCGATACGTTTGTCTACACCTTCTGCTCCTACGATTTGGACACCGAGAATTTTGTGAGTGGCGCGGTCTGCAATTGCTTTGATGACCATTTCTTTCCCATTAAAATAGTGCGGTTTGTCGGGTTTAATATTGTGACAAATTTCAATATCATAGCCTTCACGGCGTGCTTCTGCTTCAGAAAGACCCGTATTTGCTACGGTGAGACCGAAAATTTTAAAAATACCCGTGCCTAAATTTCCACGATAACGCAAGTTTCCACCTGTTGCCACGTCACCTGCAATACGCCCTGTTTTGTTAGCAGTAGAACCAAGCGGACGATACACCGGTTTCTTCGTAATAAGTGAATACGTTTCGATGCAATCCCCACATGCAAAAATGTTCTCAACATTTGTTTCCATTTTCTCATTTACTGCAATTGCACCTGTGATTCCTGTTTGGACACCAGCATGTTTTGCGAGTGTTACGTTCGGGCGTACACCTGTCGCAAGTAAAACGAAGTCCGCTGGCACACTCTCACCGTTATTCAGTACTACTTCGTTGTTTGAAATGTGCTTTATCTCTACTTGTTTTATGATCTTTACGTTATTTTTCTTCAATTGATTTTCTAAATATGTGGCCATATCAATGTCTAAAACTGGTGTGATTTTGGTATCACGTTCAATAATCGTAACATTTATGCCACGGTCAATGAGATTTTCTAACATTTCAAAGCCGATAAATCCCGTACCCGCGATGACAGCAGATTGAGGTTTCTTTTCTTCAATGAATGCAGCGATACGACGTGCACTTTGTACATTGCGCAAGAAAAAAACATGCTCACTGTTCACGCCATCTATTGGTGGAATAAATGGTGCTGCACCTGTTGCGATGATTAATTTATCATAACTTTCTTCAAATTGCTCATCCGTACTTACGTTTCGAACAGATACAATCTGTTTTTCACTGTCTATCGTTAATACTTCATAACCTGTTTGGACGTCTACGTTGTATTTTTTCTTAAAAAACGCAGCGTCACGTGGTGTTAACTCATCTAAATTCTCGACATGGCCACCAATATAGTAAGGTAATCCACATCCTGAATAGGAGATATCTCCATCTTTTTCAAAAATTATAATTTCTGCAGCATCGTCATTACGACGCGCTTTTGCTGCGGCTGACGTACCTGCTGCTACGGCTCCGATTACGACTAATTTCATGATTTATCTCCAATTCGATTTCTATTGTTGCGCTTGCCACGGAATACGAACATAGCCGTTTTCTGCGACATTTTCTATTTTTTTTAGCCACTGCACTTCATTTTTCCCCTTACCAACTAACACAGGATGATTACTGCGCGTTGCATACCAACTGCTGTTCACAACCCACCAATTCGCTTGTATATTGGCTCTTTTCAAATCCAATTGCAACCGTTCCGCTTCGTAAAAAGGGGTAGATTCTGGCAAAGTGACAATGACGACTTCTGTGTACGCTGGGTCTCTTAATTTCGGTAAAAGTTGTTGCAAATGAGCCGCAACTTCAGATTGCGTGCGCAAAATATCGCGATGATAGTGCTCACTATATTCTAATAACAACAACGTATGACCTGTGGGCGCAGTATCAATGACTAACACTTCGTTTTGCGACTGTTCTACACACTGTGAAAAGGCATGAAACAACGCGATTTCTTGCGTGCAAGGACTGCTCAAATCTTCTGCTAATAACAAAAGGTCTTCCGGTCGCATATGATTTTTCGCTTCATTCAATACGCTCGTTGTATACGCGTGCAGAGCAGACGCAGGGTCGATTTTGCTACGTCGAATACTAGGATTATTATGTTGCAGTGCATTACTTCCTGCTGGGTCTGTTGTTGTTAGATGAACATTCGCACCTTTTTCAGCAAGTCCCTGTGCAATCTTTTCTGCTACTGTCGTTTTACCTACGCCACCTTTGCCCATCGTAAAGATGATTTTTCGGTTTGTGCTATACAAGGAA
>JBOFGC010000379.1:0-1449 GCA_051648945.1 Bacilli bacterium | reverse complement strand
ATATCTTGTTGCGAGTGTCGTATAATTTTCTTGTAGCTTTTTTTTCATAACCAAAGTATACAGAAAAAGCGGTCGCAAGACCGCTTTTTTGTGTTTTATAATCTTTTAGTGGCTGATTCGTTTTGATACAGCCCCTTTTTCTTATTTTTGATTTTTTATATACGCTTGTAACAACTCAAATGTTGCTTCTAAAGCTGAAATATGTGTGCGCTCCATTCCATGCGATGCATGGACACCAGGGCCAATTAAAGCACCTTTAATATCATTACCACCTCGTAACGCAGCAACAACATCACTTCCGTACATTGGATAAATATCAACTACGTAAGGAAGTTTTTCTTGATTTGCTAAAGCAATCAATTCATTGGTCATACCATAGTCATACGGCCCACCTGAATCTTTTGCACAAATTGAGACATCATACTCAGTACAAGCTAAGTCGTCGCCAATACATCCCATATCAACTGCAATCATTTCTGTAATATCTGCAGGTATATACGATGAACCGTGTCCAACTTCTTCATAAGTTGAAATAAAAACTTTTGTCGTAAATTCTGGAACAAATTTTTCTTTTCCCCATGCATTTAACAATGTAATTAGACACGCAACACTTGCTTTGTCATCTAAAAAACGAGATTTAACAAATCCACTTTCCGTTATTTCAACTTTAGGTTCAATAAAAATAAAATCACCATTCATAATTCCCAATTTTTTGACATCTTCTTGATTTTTGACACATTCATCAATTCGGACAATCATATTTTCAGGCGTTCGTGCCTTTGTTTTACTATCTTCGTATACATGCACTGAAGGACTTGTACTTAAAAATGTCCCAGTATATTCTTTTCCAGCACGTGTACGAATTCGACAATATTCACTATCTAAACTTGGGACTGACGGTCCACCTACAAGCGTGAATTTTAAATTTCCATCAGCTGTAATCGAACGCACCATTGCTCCAAGTGTATCAACATGAGCCGATAAGCCAATTACACGTTGATTGCTCTTTCCAGGCACAGTGATAATCGCTGCTCCTTTATTTGTAAACTCAGTATCATAACCTGTCTCTTTCACCAACGTTTGAATATATTTCATAATTACTGTACAAAATCCACTAGGACTATCAATCTTTATTAGTTGTTCTAATGTTTTAATTAAAAATTCTTGATCGTACATCTCTATTTTCCTCCTTAGATATATGCATGATTTTATTATATGCCGAATCAAAATAAAATAATAGTCTGGAAAAAAAGAAAAATACTTATACATACACAAAAAAAGACGGTACCTCGATGGTAACGTCAAAATGATTAAAAAAAAAAGCCTAGCGACTTCCTATTCTCGCAGGGAAAACCCAACTACATTCGGCAATAAAGAGCTTAACTTCTGTGTTCGGCATGGGTACAGGTGTGTCCTCTTCTTCATCATCACTAGACTATTTTCTTTTTT
>JBOFGC010000378.1:0-2642 GCA_051648945.1 Bacilli bacterium | reverse complement strand
AGAAATTGATACAATCTTTACAAAAGTTCAACGTAATAATTTTGAACAGTGGATTTATACTGGACATCATAGAAAAATAAATAAGGCATTAACTGTAAGCGCATAACTCTCCCCACGTTTCCACATTTAATTTCTTTTGAGATAATTTCCTTAAATTAATATTTAAGGAGGATTATTATGAATGATGCTTCACTTCAATCAATTTGGAACCAACGTATTAAAGACTTCAAACAAAGCGGACTCTCAAAATCAGAGTGGTGCAGAAATGAGAATCTCAAATTGCATCAACTATATTATTGGTTAGATAAAGCTACAAAGAACAACGGCCAACAACCGGAAAAAAAGCAGTGGTATAAAGTTGAAGATGTACTTTCCAGCGATGTTAAAACTGATACAGTACATTCCTCAAAAATTATACTAGAAGTTAATGGGATAAAAATTAATGTAGACCTTTCTGTTAATGAAGCTCTTCTACGAAGAGTATTATTGTTGGTAAAGTCATGTTAAGAGATGGCGTAAGTAATCATAAAGTATACTTAGCTGCAGGATTTACTGACATGCGGAAATCTATCGATGGCCTTTCTGCAATTGTTCAATTAAGTTTTGAGCTGGACCCTTTTTCTTCCGCTTACTTTGTATTCTGTGGTTCTTCTAGAGATCGTTTAAAAATATTGCACTGGGAGCATAATGGTTTTTGGTTATATTATCGTAGATTAGAAAAAGGTAAGTTCCATTGGCCTAAAACAGTTGAAAACGATTGTGCCACCGCTATTACTTTCCGTCAACTTCGTTGGTTACTTGATGGACTGAATATAAATAATCGTATTGGTCACAAAGAATTTATCGCAAAAACCTCAATTTAATTGTCAAAAAAAGAAGGATTTTGAATTTTTTTGTCGTATTTAATATATATGAGCATATTACAAAAAAATCAAAATCCTGAGACAATTGAATATCTACAATCGCAAAATCAAAACCTCACTGAAATGGTTGCTACTCTTCAATTACAGGTAAAATACTATGAAGAGCAATTCCGACTTTTAAAAAATAAAATGTATGGAAAATCTAGCGAAAAAACAGATGAGAACCAACTTTCACTTGATCTCTTCAACGAAGTTGAAAAGGAAAGTAATGATACAGTCGAGGAACTAACGATGGAGACTGTCGTCTATCAACGTAAAAAGAAAAAAGGGAAACGTGCCGAAGATTTATCAAAATTACCTTCGGAAACGATTGAGTATCGTTTGGCTGCTGAGGACCAAGTCTGCCCTTGTTGTGATGGAGCACTTCATGAAATGTCTCAAGAAGTTCGCAAAGAACTTACTATAATTCCTGCACAGGTAAAAGTGGTAGAACATAAGCAATTTATATACGCATGCCGTCAATGTCAAAAAGACGATATTGAAACGCCAATATTAACTGCGCGTATGCCGAAGCCAGCTTTTCCTAAAAGTGTAGCTAGTCCTTCACTTGTGGCATTTATAATGGCACAAAAATATACGGATAGTCTACCGTTGTATCGTCAGGAGCGTGGCTTTGAACGTATGGGTATTTCAATTCCACGACAGAATATGGCAAATTGGATTATATATGCTGCAGAAAAGTGGTTATACCCTCTATATGAACGCATGAAAACAATTATGCTTGCTGAAGATATACTTTATGCAGATGAAACAACACTTAAAGTACTCCGTGAACCAGGGAGAACAGCATCTCAAATTTCATATCTTTGGTTATACCGTACTGGTCCATCTTCAGTTCCTATTGTTTTTTTTGAATACTGTCAGACACGAGAAAAGATTCATCCTGAAAGAATGCTAGATGCCTATAATGGGTATCTACATGCAGATGGATATTCAGGGTATTCAAAAATAGCAAATGTAACACATGTGGGGTGCTGGGCGCATTGTCGCAGAAAATTCATCGACGCACTAAAAGTGGGTCCGAAGGAAAGTAAAGGTAAACTCACCACCGCAAATGAAGGATTAGACTTCTGCAATCGCCTTTATGTCATTGAACGCAACTTAAAAAAGTGTACACCTGAGGAAAGACATAAGTTGCGACTCGAGCAAAGCGCACCTATTTTAAAGAGTTTCCACGAGTGGTTGATTCAAAAAAAAGCGGGTATTTTACCAAACAGTGTGATTGGTAAAGCCATTACTTACTCGTTAAATCAATGGGAGCCTTTAAATGTATTCTTAAAAGATGGACGCTTAGAGATTGACAACAATAGAAGCGAACGCTCGATAAAAGCAGCAGTAATTGGTAGGAAAAACTGGTTATTCTCAACTACCCCAAAAGGGGCGTTTAGCAGTGCGATAGCCTATAGTATCGTTGAAACTGCAAAAGAAAATAACTTAAATCCTTTTGAATACCTGCGCTATTTATTTGAACAACTACCCAATATCAATCTTTCAGATCTAGCAGAGTTAGATTCTTTTTTGCCATGGTCGGAAAATATACCTGAACAATGCCGTATTACTAAATAACTATATAATAGATCCCATTCGTTTTAGAGGTGGGGTCTATTTGACGCTTACTTTCCATCTCATCCATCACCTGTACCTGACTACCCATATCCGCATGCACATACGTATCAAGCGTAAAACTAACACTTGAATGTCCAAGTCGTGTTTGAATCG
>JBOFGC010000377.1:0-5064 GCA_051648945.1 Bacilli bacterium | reverse complement strand
GTTTTTCATACAACGCAATTGTTCTTTCTAGCCTCGAATCGTCTTCCATATCAATGTTTACATCGATATCTCCCTTTTGGGCTGCTTCTAGAATACGACGTAAGTTCTCTTCAACTACTTCGTCGGAAATATCTAGTCCAATTGAAGTTAACTTTACACTTAATTGCGCTGACAAACGATGCTCAATAAATGCTTCGATGGTTTTGATGGAATGAATCGTCATCTCTTCTGCTTCTTCCTGCGTACGCACAAACTCTCCTAAATAATCTACTGTTACGGTAATCCCAACTTCATTTAGCGTACGAACAGATTGAACCATTTCTTTAATTTGTGTACCTGCAACAAAACGTTTCGCTCCCATGCGTAAACCATATTTTTTTGCGAGCATAATTAGTCGCTGATTTTTTGATAAAAACAAAAAGAAATTTCTCATCATATCACCTTTTTTGGAAAAATTAGAATTCTTAATGCTATTCTATCAAAGTATCTGTATTTTTGTCACGTTGCCTATTCCTAATTTTGAAATATTTTTTCATAATAGGAATTACGTTTTACTTTCGAAGATTCTTCGCAAAAAAAGGATACTCCTCGGTGAAGGAATATCCTTTTTACTCTTAATTAACCAACAATATGTTCATGAGCTTGCGTATAAATACGTAATTCATTCCCAATAACAGGATTTGTACGTTCTGGGTCTTCTTCACGTTTTTTGTGCGCTGCCTTGAACTCATCACTGCCTACCCACACATCAAACGCTGCTTTGTCACGCCAATCAGTACGCACGACAACTGTGTCACGTTCTTTTTCTTCTGAAACTAGAATTTCCATTCGCAAAAATCCATCAAAGTTATGTACCATTCTCGTTTTCTCAAAACGATTTGAAACTTCTGTTGCACGACCTTTTTCTACAAAAATATAATTACATACGATATACATTAGACTCTCTCCTTCATTTGTTGTTTAAGATAGTTATATATTTGATCATTACCCGGTCCACCAATTTGTACGTGGTCGAGTAATGAAATTCCATGTGGTCCTTCGGCGTATAACGCCTGTGGCTGGCGATTCAAAAATATCGTGACAAGTTCGATGTCGCCAAGAACGGCTGCACTAAAAATAGTTGGATGTGCACCTTTATCTAACAAAAACTTAACGATGTCAATTTGTCCGGTATGACTCGCTGCATCAATTGCCGATTCCCACTCGCCATTTCCCCAATCATAGTTCGAATGAATGAGACTAGGTGTTTCATAGTATAGTTTTTTCACTGCTTTCAAGTCCATATGTGCAGCTACAATCCATTGTTTCACTCGGATTTTACTTATTGGATTTCGCACGTTTGTTGCACCCCTTGTCTCATACATTTTGGAACAAATAATGGTACGCCATTCATGCTCGTAATATCCATTTCTAATCCAAAAACAGAATGAAACATATCGTTACAGAACACGCATTGTGGTGCACCGTCCCACATTACTTTTCCATTTTGCATTGCAATGACACGTTTACTGTATGTCGCTGCTTGCTGTAAGTCGTGAAGTACCATGACCACGGTTACGCCTTTTTCTTCATTGACTTGTTTTACGATTTCTAGCACTTCAAGTTGATGAACAATATCTAAATACGTTGTCGGTTCGTCCAAAAGAAGAACATTAGTGTTTTGCGCTAGACACATTGCAATCCAGACACGCTGCCGTTGACCGCCTGAAAGTTCGAGTATATCGCGATGTTTCAAATCTGTTACGCGCGTTACATCCATCGCCCAATCGATGAGCTTACGGTCTTGAATACTAAGTGGTGCATACCATTTACGATGTGTGTTTCGTCCGTGTGCTACCAAATCATAGACAGTACTTTGTACCGAATGTTGTTGCACTTGCGGAAGCATCGTTAGCTTTTTACTAAATTCTTTCGTTTTAAATGACGAAATATTTTTACCGTCTAAAAACATGTCTCCATCACTTAATCCGAGTAATCTTGAAAACATTCGTAATAACGTTGATTTTCCTGAGCCATTCGGTCCAATAATACTGACGATTTCTCCTGATTTGATGTCAAGACTTATTGGTCCGAGTGCAAAATGATCGCTCACTTGTGTCCTTGCCTTCTGCGCACTAAGCACCTGTGTTCCCTCCTTTTTTTACTAAGTATAAGAAAAATGGTCCGCCGAGAAACGCGAGTAAAATTCCAACTGGTATTTCAACGGGTGAAAATATTGTTCGAGCAACCGTGTCACTCACTAGGACGAGAAGTGCGCCTCCAACAGCTGAAAGCGGCAATAACCATGCCGTCTGATGTGTGATCCACAAACGAATAATATGTGGAACGACCAGACCAACAAATCCGACAAGACCTGCTAAACTTACACTGATTGCTGCAAAAAGCGAACTGATTGCAATTAAGAAAAAACGACTTCTATTAACCGAATGCCCTACAAGTTGCGCAACTTCATCACCTAACGCAAGTAATTCAATCGGCTTCACACAGAACGGTAATAAACAAAAAGCAATAAGTACATAGATCGCTACAAACTTAAGTTCATGCCACGATATAAAGCTCATTCCTCCACTGATCCAAGGCATTACCATTTGAATGCGATCATTGTATAACATCATAATTAAACTAGTAGCCGCTCCAATTGTTGCGTTAATCGCAATACCAACGAGGACAATTCGTGCAATTGAAGTGACCGAACTATAACTTAGAAAATAAACAATTGCACTCGTTACGAGTGCACCGATAAACGCTGCAATTGGCAAGTACGCCAACATTGCTGGAAATACTAAGATTAAAAGCGTTCCAACCAGCCCAGCACCACTCGAGACACCAACAATATTTGGGTCAGCGAGAGGATTTCGCATAACGCCTTGCATAATCGCACCAGATACTGCGAGAGTTGCTCCGACAATCGCTGCGCCAATGGCCCTTGGCATCCGTAAATTCCAGATGATTTCGTATTGTTCATGTTGTTTGTCCCACATTGCTTCCCATACATCTGTAAACGACAGCTCTATTGTTCCAAATTTTAATGCTAGAGCAAAAGCTCCTAGCATTAAGAGGAACAGGAGTGCGAACACTCCCGCGTTTCTTTGTGCTTTCATACGGTTCCCTCTTTTACTTCAGTTCTTTTAGTTGTTTATGTACATAAGCTACCGCTTCGTGAATGCGTGCACCTGGGTTTGTGCTGAACAATTCTGGCGGTAAGACAACGAATTTATCATTTTTAATCGCTGGAACTTTGTCCCACGCTGGATTTTTCTCGATCATGCTTAGAATTCCTTTTTTCACCGCAGCTGGGTCGCCGTGTGCAATAATGAACATAATCTCAGGTTTTGCTTTAATGATACCTTCAACAGATAAATTCGCATATTGCGGAAACTCTTTTAGTTCTTCAAAATCACTTGCAGCATTCACGCCACCTGCCGTTTTTAATACATCACCCCAAAGTGAGTTATCAAGCGCTGCATAGAAACTTCCAGGAACACCATAAACAATCATCGCTTTTTTATTTGTTACTTTGTTATATTTTGAGATTGAGTTTTTAAGTTTACTAATTAATGTTTTTGCTTGTTTTTCTTTTGCAAACATCTTGCCATAATTTTCGATGTGCTTGTTTACGTCACTTACTTTATTTGTTGTTGCATAATATACTTTAATTCCTGCACGCTCAACTGCTGCTGCATGTTTTTCAAAGCCAATACTTACTACGAGTACATCTGGTTTTGTTGCTACAATTTGCTCGATATTCGGCATATGCGATGAGCCAATTGTTTTTACATTTTTTACATTTGATGGAACTGTTGACTTAGTTTCTGGTCGTCCGACAATTTTCACCCCAAGTGAATTTAGAGAATTTAATTCTCCTGCACTCAATGTTGCTACTGTTTTCACAGGCTTTTTAAAAGTTAATGTTTGACCTTTACCATCTTTTACTTTTATTGTTGAAGATTTTGCTTTCGCAACTTCTTCCTGAATTGTACCTACTGCAAAAAATCCTAAACTAACTACAAATGCCACCACTACTAGAAGTAATTTTTTCATCACTATTCTCCTTTTCTGTTAATGATAATCATTCTCAATAACTATTTTAAAAAAATGCTTTTCGTAGGGAAACGAATAGCAAGGGGTTACGCGTTCGATAACGTTTGTAGTTGAGAATGATTATCACTATTACTACAGTTTTTATATTAAATCGCATTCACTAAATTGTCAATCATTTTTCTGAAAATTTGCGTCATTTTTTTTGTAGTTTAATTTCACTGTGGAAACGTCCGCTATCGTACGGGGTTTTAGTTAGAAAATTTATACTATTATGTTATTATTAATGTATAACTAACTTAGGAGGACAACCATGAGAACAATTGTAGTATATCTTTCATTCATCATTTTAATTTTTTCCACTACTATTTCATCAAATGCTCAACTTGTTTCAGCGAAAGCAGGTGCGAAGTTTCAAGTGAAATTAGTGAAATGCATTGATGGTGATACAGCTGAATTTACGAAAGTAGGCAAAACGCGTTTTTTGTATATCGATACACCTGAATATACAAGTAAAAAAGAAGCCTTTGGAAAAGAAGCTTCTACCTTTACATGCAACAGTTTAAAAAAAGCAAAGAAAATTGAACTTCAATATGACGGAACGAAAAAAGATAAGTATGGGCGAACACTTGCTTGGGTCTGGTACGACAATAAGCTTATACAAAAGGAATTGATTAAACGTGGCTATGTGAAGAAATTTTACGACTACGGAAACTACTCTTACGAAAAAGAACTGATTACACTACAATCACAAGCACAAGCACAAAAAAAGAAAGTTGGCTTATGGAGTTTGTCGAGCTCTACTTCATCTACAACAAATCAAGCATCGAAACCATCAACTTCTACAGGAACATACAATTTCAAAAATTGTACAGAACTGCGAAAAGTTTTTCCGAATGGGGTCAACAGCAAGCACTCTGCGTATAAGAAGAGTATGGACCGCGATAATGACGGCTATGCTTGTGAACGTTAAATAAAAAAAAAGACGTATTCTAATTTAGAATACGTCTTTTTTTTTTACCACTG
>JBOFGC010000376.1:0-2786 GCA_051648945.1 Bacilli bacterium | reverse complement strand
CTTAGCATTTATGGCGCGTATAAGCCCGTTAATCGTTGGGTTAATGTTGTTTAGTGTACTTACGGAGATTCTCACGCTTACTGTCGTTTCGCTCCTCGTTGTTGGTGGTTGGCAAGTATTTACAGCATTGTTTACCGTTACGATGAAGCTACTTATCATATCCCTTGCTAGTGTTACTGTATTTACAACACTTGATCCTGAGAGGTTAAGTGACGCTCTATTAAAATTCGGATTACCAGAACGCTACTGCTTTGCAATTAGTTATGCATATCGCATGTTACCGATACTAATCGAAGAGTATCATAATATCTTCAATTCATATCGCCTGCGTGGTCAACGACCGCCAAAGGCATCGTTTTATCCTGTTCGCTTAGGATTTTATTACGTGAAAATCGCAGTCATTTCGTTTTATCCGATGATGTTAAACACTGCAAAGCGTGTTCGAACGACCGTTGAAGTATTAGAAACAAAAGGATTCACCTACGCAGGTGCAGACGCCAAAGTAAAAGAAATGCGCTTGTCTTATATGAAAATTCAACGCTTTGATTTTTACTTTGTTCTTTGCACGATTATTCCAGCAATACTCACATTGATTGTATAGAGAAGGAGATTATCTATGATTATTGATTTTCACACCCACGCCAAACTTTCGAAAGACTCCGAGTTTTCGATTGTTCGATTTCAAGAAAATATAACGATGGCAAAACATGAAGGACTAGATGCGGTTTTTATTACGGAACATTTTAATACCCTCCATTTTGAAGAGGTGTACAGCACGCTAAACCAACACTATGCGTATGAACATCATTATTACAATGTAGACGGACTTCGTGCCTTCAGCGGTATGGAAGTCGATGTAAAAAATGGCGGACATATTCTCGTTTCAGGTCATGTGAATGATATTTTAAGTATTCGTGAACGCCTTCAACCACATGTTGAGGAATCTAATTTTGTAGAACTTGCCACACTTTTATCATGGGCCGAAGAATTTGATTGTTTCGTTGTTGGCGCACACCCATTTCGTGAATCCAATTCATTGCATCAACATGACGAAGCCACACTTCGTCGTCTGCATGCATTTGATTTAAATGGAAAAGATTTATTCACTTATGGTATCGATGAAATGAAAGAAAAAGTACACCGTTTTGCAGCTGCACTTGGCAAACCTGTTGTTACAGGAAGCGACACGCATTATGCTGTTCAGTTTGGCTGTGTGCGTACAAAACTCGCAAGTAGCTGTAATACAGTACAAGAAGTACGCGAACTCGTCCAAAGAGGAGCATTCGAAATTCAAATTTCACCAGCACTCCCAACAAAAGTGTTTGCTGCAAAAACAACGAAAAAAGTAATTAAAGAAAGTATGCTTTCTGCTGTGAAAGCATAATGAAAACCTACGCTGAGGGCAAGTGATTGCTAATTGGCGTAGGTTTTTTGTGGGGAAAATTAATTCAAGGTAAGGAGAAAGAATACTACAAAAATTAAGAAAGAAGATGGAAATGAAACTTTGATATATTCAGAGTTGCTAAGAATGGATGATCGTTTAGAAATTAAAGAATAGACCATCAATCTAAGATTCTAAGTTGGATTGTACAACACTACCAAATCATGCTATACTTTCAAAAAAATTTGAATAAGGAGTGTTCGAAAATGATTTCAAAACCCATTACAAAAGGCCAACATATACGTGTCATTGCACCGTCACGATCAATGGCAATTTTGAGCGAGGAATCGAAATACATTGCAAAGGAGCGTCTACAATCACTTGGATTTACCGTTTCATTCGGAAAACATGTGATGGAACATAATGTGTTTCACTCTTCTACTGTTGAGAGCCGAATTCAAGATTTGCATGAGGCTTTTCGCGACCACAATGTAGATATTGTGATGACAGTCATTGGTGGATTTAACAGCAATCAGTTACTCGACCACATTGATTATGAACTTATTCGAGCAAATCCAAAACCGTTATTTGGCTATTCTGATATTACTGCGATTCAAAATGCGATATATGCTCAAACAGGACTCATCACCTTTTCAGGTCCGCATTACTCGTCGTTTGCGATGCGCCAAGGATTTGAATATATTGAATCGATGTGGCTACAATGTGCCGGAACGACTGAAATCTTTACCGTGCCGCCGTCTACGAGTTGGAGCGATGATGCATGGTACATTGACCAGGTCAACCGCAAATTTATTCCGAACAAAGGTCCAATTGTTCTCCAAGAAGGCACAGGAGAGGGGACAATTCTTGGTGGGAATTTGTGTACGATGAATTTGTTGCAAGGAACGCAGTACATGCCAACAGCGAAGGATATCATCCTTTTTGTGGAAGAAGACAGTCAAGCGGGACAACTAATGTCTGTCGAGTTTGATCGAAATCTACAATCGTTGCTTCATGCAGTTGGTAAGGAGCGAATTCGTGGACTTGTCATCGGACGTTTTCAATACCCAAGTGTCGATTTGACGATTGACCTACTGCGTGAGATTGTTGCATCGAAACGAGAACTCGAAGGCGTACCGGTCGTTTGTGATGTCGATTTTGGACATACAACACCGATGATGACGATACCAATAGGCGGATATGCACACCTTGAAGCAACATCTAACGTGACACTGAAAATCGGAGTAACGAAATGATAAAAAATTCATCTTAAACGGAGCTTTTTTTGATTTGTTATATTTAATTTTTTGATATAATAAAATGGCATCGAAACAACCTATACACACGATGCGGATGGTAACTTAACAGAAGACGAAAACAATATCTATCACTACAACAAACAAGG